>JAIOHN010000640.1 GCA_019912985.1 Anaerolineae bacterium
TAATTAATAATATAAGTGTAGAGTTGAAGCCTGTGTGGAGTGCGTCATTTAATGCAACTGAGACACAGATTGCTCTGGGTAGTCGTGATGGGATTGTCCGAATCTGGGAGATTGATTCAGGCAATGTGATACGAGTAATGACCGATTTCATCCCATGTTCTGAGCCGGAGTTTGAGTCGGGAATTACTGCTCTTGATTTGAGTCATGATGGAAGTTTCGTGATTACTGCGACAAGCTGTCAAATGCTGGTTGGGAAAGGCGGAGGCATAGTTCGTCTGTGGGAAACGGAGTACACAGATTACATCGAATATGCTTGTACACGTGTGTTCCGCGATTTCACCAATGAAGAGAGAGATATCTTTGGTATCGACGATGCCCTGACATGCACTTCTTCTGGATTACCGCAGTTGCAGATAGGCGATGTTCTGGTGACGCAACAACAATCGAGTGAGCAAAACACGCTAGTAGATCAAGAGAATCTCGAACCTACACCTATAGACGATGTGACTGTTGATTTTGTACTGGCAGAACCAGATTATTCTGCTGGTGGCTTCGAGATTTCGGGTGCTTTATGCTTCGACCTCAACACTCAAAATCTAGTTGCAATGTCTATGGCAGATACAAGTGTTGGTATTCGAATACGATACCAACCTGATCTCGAAGCACGCCAGATTGGCGGGGTACCAGCGGGTGAGCGGGTTATCTTGTTAAACGGTCCCGTTTGCAACGACGGATACGAGTGGTGGTTGATTAACTATTTTGGAAATATTGGTTGGGTTGCCAGTTCGGATGCTAATGGGACATGGTTCGACACACTGGACGAGCAACGTCCCGCACTGCTATCACCTTTTTCTACATCGATTTCAGCCACGTACCAACAATTCGAACGAGGCGAAATGATCTGGTTCCATCCTTTTGACCAGGTGATCATCAAGTATGATGATGGTACATGGAATGTTTTCATAGACACATATCAGTCTGGACAAGTAGAGATAGACTCGAACCTTATCCCACCGGAGGGGTACTTACAACCAGCGCGCAATCTAGGAAAGGTATGGCGTGAGAATGAAAGTGTTTTTAGCCAACTGGGATGGGCTGTGACACCTGAAATATCATATACTGCGAATTATTCTTATACCTTCGGTGGTACGGTCGGTCAGGATGGATCATATACAGATGGAATCGGCTATCGACAATTCAACACCCCAACGGGAGCGAAATACATCTTATATGATACAAATCAGTGGCAACCCGAGTAACTAAATGTGCAGAACAGAAGTTAGTGAATCTTTGGAAACCTCAAGCAATTTCACAACATATCGAGAGTGATTTTCTGCCTCTTTTGTCATCCTAGTGCAGATGCACAAATAAAACCAGGAGAATGATAGATGCGTTCGCCATGTGTATTCGGACTAGGTCTCGTATTCTTTCTGCTGACTGTCGCGCATCCCTCTTTTGGTCAAGACGATACATCATGTGAAATGAGGCTGGATTCAGCAATTTCGGTGATGACTAATCCAGCATATGGTGCAGCTCAGGTCCAGAACGTGACTCTGCCAATCGCCAGTGTGGTGGAAGTTGTAGGCAAAACTCCAGACGACAGCGCATGGATTCTCCGTCAGAACGATCGGTACTTCCTCTATGATGTAACTGCACCCACCGTCACACCGCCAGATTGCAATCTCGCTGCCTGGGGACCGCCGACACCAAATTTCGTTCCGCTGAACGAAATCATGACCGAAGTCGGAATAGATGCATGGCATGAAGTTGGTTACTACGGTGCGGGGGTGCGTGTTGGTGTACTCGATACACGCTACGATGGCCTAGATCAACTGATCGCCAGCTCGCCACTATCTCTGGATCAATTCACCTTTGTAGAACCACTTGAAGATTTGCTGAGTATCTTACCGGGAGCAGAAGCCACGGACCCTTTCCACGGTACTAACTTGATTGAGGTGCTGATAGCTATCGCACCACAGGCTGACTACGTCATCGCCCGTTCAGTTGATGCCGAGAGCTTCCAAGATGCTGTGGAGCAGTTCATTGCAGCCAACGTGGACATCATTGTCCATGCTGGTAATGTCATCACAGCTGATCCTACTCCCTATCACACGGCGGTTCACAGAGCGGTAAATGAACATGATATTCTATGGGTCAATTCCGCGGGGAATATCGGTGCGGGCTACTTCCCCGGACGATTTACCGGCGGTGGTGTGCTGGGATCACCCCTACATAGTTTTCAGGACCCGAATGTCATTGGCGATGCCAGAAATACCCTCCTAGTGTCTGTGAGCCGCGAGCGGGATATTCAGGTCACGTTGCAATGGGATGATTCCGATGCCAGTTTCACTCTGATTACACTTGGTAGCTGTAATCAGAACGATACCGAAACATTTGCTCCCCTCGTAACTGATGCCTCTCAGGGTATGACGACAATAAGTCAACTGATCAATGTTGCTGACTTACAACAAATTAGCGATTATACCCGTGTGCCTGCTACCTCAGCACTCCAATCATGCGCGAATGATCCTGATGGGATAGCCGATAACGAAATCCATATCGGCGTAAGGAGTGACAATGCGGAAACGGAGACACCCTTTTCGTTGTACGTGCAAGGGGCGCTACCTGCCGAATATGACCCGGACATCCAACAGTCATTAGATCCTATTGTTCTGGTTCCTGGTGATCTGCCCGAGGTGCTCACGGTCGGTGCATTTGATCCCCGAACGAATAAAATGGCATGGTACTCCGGACGCTCAAACAGCCTTCAATACTACGAATTAAACAACTTTAATGTCGACTACTCCGATGATGAGTTGGTGAAACCAAATCTCGTCACCTACGGTGAGATTCTGCTGCCGAGTGGACGCAAGTTTTTTGGCACCTCTGCTGCTACCCCTGTCGTCGGAGGGGTTGCTGCGCTCTGGTATGAGCGGAACGACGGCATAGATGTCGATCAACTTGTAACCACCGGGTATTGTCTGATTGATGGTGCGGTTGGTCGTCAATTGCACTTGCTGCAAATCGGACAGGTCGCATCCGGCCAATCCCGAACAGCGTGTGAATCGTATTATTGGGAGGCCGATCTCTCCTCTGGTCTGATCTCCAACTTCACACCCCCAGAGACACTG
>JAIOHN010000641.1 GCA_019912985.1 Anaerolineae bacterium
GTATTAAATATCGAAGGCTTCAATGTATTTACACAGCTCGATGAAGGTCTTCTCCAGCAAATTTCCCAGATGACAGGTGGCACTTATTTCAATGCTGAGAGCACAGAAGAACTATTTGATGTTTACGATAATCTCGACCGGCAGTTCGTGATTACACCGGAACCCATGGAAGTGACCCCGCTTTTCGCGGGCGTGAGCATCCTGACACTGCTGGTTGGCGGCGCGCTGTCCCTGCTGTGGTTTGGACGCGTCCCGTAATGGGTAGTGGAGGAATGTGATGAGTTTACTCTGGCCTGGAATATTACTGCTTCTAATCCTGGTTCCCCTGTTAATCGCTGCCTATCTGTGGGGATTGCGACGGCGGAAAGTGGCTGTCCGCTACTCCAGTCTGATGCTGGTCAGAGCGGCCTTACCCCGTTTTTCGCGTCTTCGTCGTCATCTCCCATTCGCTTTGTTTGTCGCCGCGATCGTGAGTCTGGTGATCGCCTTTGGACGGCCTGTGACAGTAGTGGCTGTGCCGAGCAACCAGACGACGATTATCCTGGCAATTGATGTCTCTGGCAGTATGTGTTCGGGCGATATTGCGCCCAATCGCTTGCGAGCTGCGGAAGCGGCGGCGATCTCGTTTATCCAGAGTCAGAAAGCCAGCACGCATATCGGCGTGGTCGCTTTTTCCGGTTTTGCCGAGATTGTGCAGCCGCCGACCACGGATCAACAAGCATTGGAAAATGCGATTGACAGCCTGCTTACGGGGCGCTGGACAGCGATTGGCAGTGCGGTGCTCAAGTCGATTGATGCGATTGCGGAGATTGATGCCAATGTGTGGCCGAGTGTCACTGCTGATTCTTCGCCTGTGCAGCCGACGCCGGTACCGAGCGGTGCTTATGCGCCGAGTATCGTGGTTCTGCTGACTGATGGGGCGAGCAACGCCGGGCCTGAACCGCTGATCGCGGCACAGCAGGCAGTCGACCGGGGGGTGCGGGTGTATACGATTGGCTTTGGCACCGCTTTCGGTGGCGAATTTGTGGAGTGCAGTCCGTGGTTTCAGGGCAATGAACCATTTGGTGGCGGTTCGTTCGGTGGTGGACCCCCGCGCGGTGGTGGTCGGTTCCGGCGCGGGATTGATGAAGTAACGCTCCAACGCATTGCCGATATGACCGGTGGCGCGTATTATTCGGCTGAAAGTGGCAGCGAACTTCAGAGTGTTTTTGCGGAGCTGCCAACCAATATTATTTTCAAGCATGAAGTGACAGAGGTGAGCGTCGTGTTTACGGCGATTGGCGCACTGCTGGCCGTGATCGCAGTCGCGCTTTCACTGCTCTGGCATCCGCTGCCTTAGGTGTTTTAGAGTAGGACGCTAGCGCTCAATCCATCACACTACTCACACTACTGCGAATAATCAGCGTCGGCGCGAGCACATGCTGCCCGACATGCTGTTCAGGATTCTCGATGATGGTCAGTAAGTGGGCTACGCCCTGCCTGCCGAGCTCGGAAAAATCCTGACGAACGGTGGTAAGCGGTGGGGAAAAATAATTGGACTCAGGAATGTCATCGAACCCGACCACGGAGATGTCATCAGGGATACATAAGCCTGCTTCGTGAATGGCGCGCATCGCACCTAATGCCATCTGATCATTGGCTACCACCAGCCCGGTGAACTGGTATTGACTCAGCAACTGTCTGGCGCAATTATAACCACTTTCCGGTGTCCAGTCTCCATCCGCAATACCAGCTGGTTCTATCTCACACGCATGCAGTGCTTTTAAAAACCCCTCGTGGCGAGCGACCGCACCATACCAATTCATCGGGCCGCGTATCTCACAAATCCGTTTGTGACCGCACTGGCACAGGTAACTCGTGATTTCATAACTGCCCTGCCGCTGGTTGATAATGACCGAGGGGACATCGGCACCAGGGGTAATATCAATTTGTACCAATGGCAAAGGTTGAAACTGCTTGACCAGCTTCTCATAGCGATTGGAATCGACCGGCGCAATCAGCAGCAAGCCATCAATGGACCAGCGCTCAATATTCTCGATTGTGGTGGTCACATCTTCGTCGTTTTCCGGGTTAATGTTGGCGAAGATGAGATCGTAATCCGCGGATTTTGCCGCCTGTTCAATATTGATGACCATCTGTGTCGGGCCGTAATGCTGCATGCCGTAGACAATGACCGCGATTGACTTTGAATGCTGTGATGCCAGGCTCCGAGCGACTTTACTAGGCCGGTAATTCAGTCTTGCAATCACCTCCAGAACGCGTTCGCGGGTTGCCTCGGCGACGCTGGGATGGGAATTGATGACCCTCGACACTGTTTGATAGGATACACCCGCCTCGCGTGCAACATCGAGCAGTGTAGGTTTTCTAGGCTTGTCCATGGTTGCAATCCAGATTGAAGCTGCCCATGATCACGCGTTCACGAAAAACGCTTCCGGATGATCGTGTGCATGGCAACCGACAGCGTAATAATGAGGCCGTAAATCAGCTGCGTCCAGAATCCGGTGAGGCCGATCGCAACGATGGCCGGCTGGATGGAAGCGATGATAAATGTGGCGATAAATGTTCCCACGACGGTTCCAACACCGCCAAACACCGATGTGCCGCCAAGGAATACCGACGCCAGGGTAGTCAGCAGGTGGCCTTCGCCAAGCGTGGTAAAGAAATTCGCCACATGCAAACTGGCGATAAGACCGGCAAAAGCCGCGGCGGTACCGACCAGCGCGAACAGCATGACCCGCGTGAAACCTACGCGAATACCCATCAGGCGGGCGCTGTTTACATTATCGCCGGTAAGATAAACATGCGCGCCAAAACGGTGGCGATTCAGCAGTAGCCATACAGCAATCCCAATCACGACAAACCAGATCATCTGCATAGGAATCGCGTCGAATAAACGCCCGACGAGGATGTCTCCGAGTGCTGTAGCCTTGGGTTCAACCAGCACCGCGCTTTTACCATCACGGGCAACCAGCACCACACCACGCCAGAAGAACTGTGTGCCGATGGTTGCAATTAAGGAGGGGATGCCAATGCCCACCACGATGAACCCATTGATCAAGCCCACGATAAAGCCGCTGGCGAGACAGGCGACAAATGCCAACCAGACATTGTTGGTGGCTGTGAAGACCGCCACAAAAGCGACAACACCCACCGCCATTGTCGAAGTGAAGGACAGATCAATATCCCCTGCGATGACGAGCATAGTCATGGGCAAGGCTACGATGCCAAAGAAAGGCACGGTTGCCATCAAGGCTTTGTAGATATTGGCTGATAGGAATGTACCCGGCGCTGCTGCGATAAAAATAATCCACAAGGCGAGCAGAACGCCGAAAATGCCTAGTTGAAGAGCGTTCTTTCGCAGAAAGCGCGGAAAATTAAAGCCCTCATCAGGTAGACTTTTGGGTTTTTCTTCCAACATTGTTGTCATAAATCACATATCTTTCGTCTAATCCAGGCTACCTGTATGGGCTACGCGCTGCATTTTTTCCAGTAATTCGTTGAGGGTGAGTTCATCTGAACGGAACTGCCCGGCGACGCGACCCCGGTCGAGCACTACAATGCGATCCGCAACTTCGTAGACATGGAATATATTGTGATCAATAAAAATCACGGACTTGCCAGCATCTTTTACTTGTTCGACAAACCGCAACAATTTTCGGGTTTCGCTGAGTGCCAATCCCATCGTTGGCTCGTCGAGAATGATCAATTCGGCCTCGAAATATAAGGCTCTCACGATGGCGACACCCTGCTTTTCACCGCCGGAAAATGTGTTCACGATTGAATCCGGACTCACTGCCGTGGAGGTAAAGCCCATGGATTCAAGCATGAGGCGGTTGGTCTCTTCGCGCATTTTTCTAACATCAAGGAAACCGAGGCGTGTGACTAATTCTCGCCCCATAAAGATATTGCGCCATAAGGTTTGCTGGTCGGATAGAGCACGTTCCTGGTAGACGGTTTCTACGCCCAGTTCGCGTGCTTTTGGCACAGTCAGCTGATCGACTTTCTGACCATCGAAATAGATCTCGCCACTGGAGGGAGGGTGATAGCCAGTGATAATTTTGATCAGTGTCGACTTGCCCGCGCCGTTATCCCCAACCAGGCCAACGACTTCGCCGGGGTCTACATAGAAGTCGACACCGCGCAGCGACTGTACTTCGCCAAAGTGTTTGGTGACATTTCTTAGTTCTATTTTATGGACCATAAACATTCCTTCTTTTCTGAGCAGTCAGCACTGGATTATGGTGCGTCTGCTCAAGCGCGATGCTTGTCGCAACCGGGAGGAGAGTCGCAGACTCTCCTCCACACAAACAAGCACTACAGATGTCTCATTACCGGATTTGCTCATCCACCAGGGCGGCCAACTGCTCGATATTATCCGCATGGGCAAAGCCCGATCCCGTGTCTATATGCATACCGCTGAAGCCGTACTTGACGCTTAAGCAGATCTGTAGAATCGGGAGATAACCCTGCAACCATTGCTGTTGATCAATCACAAGGTCGGTCCAACCATTGCGGATGCCGTTGACTGTTGCTGGTGCGAGGTCAAACCCGATCATGTCGATGCCATCGGGACCAAGACCTGCGGCTTCCAGGTATGCCTGGTGAGTCGCGGTCAGTGCGCCGTGATCAGTGACGATCAGGTCTACATCAGGATTGGCGGAGACATAGCCAGTGAAGGTGGGAATACCGGCGGCGGCTTCAGTGTCGGTCGCGCGATCAATCTCGATATAGTCTACCGTCATGCCCGCTTCTTCCAGTGCATCAATCACGCCCTGGGTGCGCTGACCGCGTCCGGGTAAGGAGAGCAGACCCCATACCATTGCCTGATCGCCTTCGCCATACCCAAAGCGGTTGACCGCTTCCTGGCCGAGGGCGTAACCGGCTGAGTAGTTTTCTGCACCCACATAGCCGAAACCACTTGATTTGTAACGGCTTTCCAGGTCATCCAGCGTCACGTTCTGGCTGGTGACGACGATGCCATTGGCACGTGCTTCATCGACCAGTGGCGCAAAAGCTTCCGTGCCGGGATGTCCCATGATGGCAATACCATCGGGATTCGTCGCTGCGGCTTCTGCGAACTGTGTAATCATCTTTTCGGGATCCCAGTCTGACCAGACATACTCGACATTGGCACCGAGATCGGCTGCGGCACGGAGCGCGCCATTATAGACGACACTGGCGAATGGTCCACCTGCCGGGCCACCTGGGAAGAAGACAATATTGACATCGCTGCACCAATTTTCGCCACTATCTTGTGCCAGCGTCGGTACAGGGAAAAGTGTGACCAGTAAAGCGACTAACAACGTGGTTATCAAAAGTTTTTTTAACATGCTGTACTGCTCCTTTGCTTTAAATCTATAGATGTTCTAAATACTGAGTGCGGCCTAAGCCGCACTCAAATGCTCACGATACTAGCTTCCAGCCTCTTCCGTGGTTTCGGCGGGTGCTTCTTCAGTCATAGCTTCCATCTCGTCAGGGACTGTCGGCTCATCATTGTCGAATTCAGCGAACCCGGCGACTGGTTCTGTCCACAGCTCACCCGCAAGATAGGCTTCGAGGTTATCGGGTGTGACGACCACAGATGGAGTCAGAGTGATTTCCGGTACTTCTTCACCGGCAAAGATTTTTGCCATCGCGTCAATCACGGTGACACCCATACGATAGGGGTCCACGCCCAGCGTGGCGCTGAATTCACCATCTGCCAGCAGGTCGAGTGTTGGCTGATTGCCATCAATGCCGACTGCAAAGAAGTCTTCGTTAATGACCAGGCCAAGATCCTGAGCGGCTAAAGCGGCACCAATTGCCATCTCGTCACTATTCCCATAGAAGACGTCGATGTCCGGATTCTGCTGTAAGGCGATGGCAGCGACTTCCTGACCACGCGTACGCAGCCACTCAGCACTTTGTGACCCTACCACTTCCACGTTCGGGCAGTTCTTTTCCAGACCAGCGAGGAAGCCGCCGGTACGGCGATGCGAGAAAATGCTGTCGATCCCTTCGAGGATAAAAACTTTACCACTGGTTTCTTCAGGTGTGCTGTCATATTTGCCCGCGATCAGTTCGCAGGTGTAGGCCGCCAGTGATTCCGCGCCGCCCCATTGGTCGTAGCCGATATAGGTTTCCACCGTGCCCTCATCAAATGGTGTGATGAAATTGTGGGCAAGGATCGGAACACCACGTTCATTGGCGGATACCACGGCAGTAATCGCCGAGTCGGTGCCGATGGGGTTAATGCTGATGGCTTCTACGCCAAGTTCCAGCATCTGCTCCACGGTGGTCACGAACGCTGCAAAGTCACCTTCGCTTGCCGGTGCCTGAACTTCAATTGTCCAGCCAAGTTCTTCCGCACGGGCCGTAGCACCTTCGACCATTGCCACATGGAAGGGGCTTGTCAGTGCGGGTGGAACAAAACCAACGTAATGGCTCTCGCCGTCATCCTGTGCCGCCACGGCGCTGATAGACAGTGTTGCCATCACCAACACGATCAGGATAAAAACACGCGTTACTTTTTGCATTGATCAATCTCCTTTTACTAACATATAACTCTTTTTTTGAAACCCCTGATGGGGATGAAGCACAAAAAATGGACTATGCGCTGCTACTTCGACTGCGGCTAAATCGCAGCCACGGAATTTCACCTTGCCGAACCACATCGAGGAAGACAGCAATAACGATGATGATTCCCAGTACAATCTCGCGCGAGTTGGAGGGCAAACTCAAATAAACAATACTTTGTTCCACAATGCGGATGATAAACACGCCCGCCATTGTTCCCCAGACGCCGCCTTTGCCGCCGGTGAGGGGAGTGCCACCGATGACCACCGCTGCAACAGATACCAGCGTAAGGTTGGTGCCGTTCTGGTAGGCACCGGAACGCAAGCGCGCCATCACCAGAATACCTGCTACTGCTGCCAGCAACCCGCTAATGCCATAAATCCAGATTTTGACGCGGTCGACGTTGATCCCAGACAAACGGGATGCTTCTTCACCATTGCCACCCATGGCGTAGGTGTAGCGTCCGAATCGGGTATGTCGCAGAATAACCCACGAGACAAAGAAGATCAGCAGGGCGATGAGAAATGGCATCGGCAGATTCCAGCGATCAATTAAATCGATGCGATCCGTGATGAATTCCAGAATGCCTTCGCGCCGGATGTTGATGCCTGCGCCATTCGTCAGTACCAGTGAGACCCCGAGCAAAATACTGCGGAAGCCAAGCGTGACAATGAGGGGGTTCATGCGGAACCAGGTAATGAGCGCCCCCTGAAACAGGCCAATGAACAGCCCGGAACCGAGCGCAATCATCACCGCATAGATTGCCGGGATGCCGTTGGCGATTTGACCGGCGGCTTCTGCAGAACCTGCGATCAAGATGGCGGCGACCACACCGGAAAAGGACACCATCGCTTCAACCGACAGATCAATGCCGCCGATCATGATGACGAATGTCTGCCCACAACTTACAATCGCGATTGCAGCTGCCTCTAACAGCAGCAGGCCGAGGCTGGTTGGTGATCGAAACGCAGGCGCAAGAATCCACAACAAGATAAACATGAACAAGAAAACTACAAAAGGCCCGGCGGTGCTGATCGTCTGGCTCAGGATTTTAGCTGGATTATTTGGGCTTCTTTCTGTCCTGGTTTGCGTCATAAGTGCCTACTTTGAAAGCATAAATCAAAACCTAAGTTATTTATCATTTGAAGAAGTTGCCTTCTCTTTATCTGTGCAGTTTATTCACCAGCCAATACATCCTCATAAGTCTCATCTGTCGAGCCGGTAGCCAGCTCCATGATCTTTTCCTGTGTGGCTTGCTCGCGTGCTACCGTGCCAGTCACACGCCCCTGGTGGATGACGACAATGCGATCACTGATTGCCAATACTTCCGGCAGCTCACTGCTCACCATGATGACTGCGCCGCCCTGTGCCACAAAATCGTTGATGAGTTTGTAGATTTCGACCTTTGCACCGACATCAATCCCGCGTGTGGGTTCGTCAAAGATCAGTACCTTTGGCTGGATTGCCATCCACTTGCTGAGCACTACTTTTTGCTGATTGCCGCCTGACAGGTTTTGAACCAGTTGCTCCAGATCAGCCACTTTGATCGACATGCTATCGACATAACGACTGGCGATTTCACGCTCCTGCGACTGATTAACCAGCCCAAACCTTGTAATATGATCCAGAATGGTCACTGTGATATTTTCGCGAGTGGGGCGGTGCAGCATCAATCCCTGCTGTTTGCGATCTTCTGTAAGCAGTCCCAATCCATGCTGCATTGCGTCTCGCGGGTTCTTGACTTCAGCTTTCTGGCCCGCTATATAGATGTCGCCGCTGTCAATCGGATCAGCACCGAAAATGGCCCGCAATAACTCCGTGCGGCCTGCACCCACCAACCCGGCAATGCCCAGCACTTCACCGGCATAAGCTGAAAAGCTGATGTCTCGCAAACGTGTGCCTTGATTTAAGTGCTCAATACGCAGCAGCTCATCGCCGCGAGGAATGTTCACTTTGGGGAACTGTTCATCCAACGCGCGGCCTACCATCAGGCGAATTAATTCGTCCATCGTGAGTGATTCACTTGAATAGGTGCCAATATACTCACCGTCACGCAGAACAGAGATGGTGTCGCAAACCTCAAAGGCTTCTTCGAGATGATGGCTGATGTAAATTACCGCGACGCCGCTGGCCTTTAGCTCCCGGATGATACTAAACAGGTTGTCAATCTCACGCAGGCTGAGGGCAGCGGTTGGCTCATCCATAATAATGAGGTCCGCCTTGTGATGAAGCGCTTTGGCAACTTCGATCATCTGTGCCTGACCCACGCCGAGATTACTCAACTGTTCATCCGGATCGACATCGAGGCGCAGCCTATCCAGCAAAACCTGGGACTGCCGCCGCATTTCCGGCCAATTGACGAAAGGTCCGCGCATGATCTCGCTGCCGAGGAAGATGTTCTCCATCACGCTGAGCAAGGGGATTTGCACCAGTTCCTGATAAATGGTGGTAATGCCTGCAGCCTGTGCCTGTCGCGGATTGGCAAAGGCGACTTTCTCGCCTTTGAAGATAACTTCCCCATCATCCGCTTGATACACACCAGAGAGGATTTTCATCAGTGTGGATTTACCGGCACCGTTCTCGCCGACGACCGCATGGACTTCACCGGCTTTTACCTGTAGATCGACCTTGTTCAAGGCCAGCACACCAGGGAAGCGTTTAGTCACGCCACGCACATCAAGCAGTATGTTTTCCCCGTTCGTCATGATTCCGCACCGTTAACTTACAAGCGCTGTGTCAGTAAATAACTGGCATCATTCCAGCGCAATTCGTTTTTGAAGTGATAGATCTGCGTCTCGGCGTCAATTTTCACAAATTCCACACCCGCCATCTCCGCATAGTCTTGTAGATGCTCCGCTGTGAGCGCGAGGCTGAATACGGTGTGATGGGAACCACCTGCATAAATCCAGGCTGTGGCCGCCGTTTTTAAATCGGGCTTCGGATTCCACAATACACGCGCTACTGGCAACCGAGGCAAATCCTGCTCTGGTGGCACCACCTCGACCTCATTGAGAAGCATCCTGAAGCGGTTGCCCATATCCATGACCGACACGTTGATAGCATTGCCGGTTTGTGAGTTAAAAACCAATCTGGCAGGGTCCGCTTTGCCGCCAATTCCTAATGGATGTACTTGCAAGCTTGGTTTGCCGTTGGCAATACTGGGGCAAATTTCAAGCATGTGGGCACCGAGCACCAGCATTCTTTGTGGATGGAAGTGATAGGTGTAATCCTCCATGAAGGAAGTGCCACCTTCCATACCGGCACTCATGACCTTCATTACACGGAGCAGGGCGGCGGTCTTCCAATCGCCTTCGCCGCCGAAGCCATAGCCATCCATCATTAAACGCTGGACTGCCAGGCCGGGCAGCTGCACCAATCCATGTAAATCCTCGAAGGTGGTGGTAAAGGCCTTGAACCCGCCTTCGTTCAAGAAAGACCGCAACCCTAGCTCGATGCGCCCGGCTTCGCGGACTGAGTTGTGGCGATTACCCCCTTTACGAAGGTCTGCGGCTACGTCGTAGGCCGCTTCGTATTCATCCATCAGCGCGGAGAGATCGGCATCGTTTACGGCATTGACATGCTCAACCAGATCGCCGACGCCATAGCCATGTACTTCGTAGCCAAAGCGCACCTGAGCTTCAACTTTATCGCCTTCGGTCACGGCTACAGAGCGCATGTTATCCCCGAAGCGTGCCAGTTTAAGCGTTTGCGTTTCCTGCCAGGCACAGGCTGCACGCGCCCAGACCGCAATCCGCTCCTGCACTTCTTCATCCTGCCAGTGACCGACGATCACTTTGCGGTTGATCCGCAGCCGACTCATCATGAAGCCGAATTCACGATCTCCGTGTGCGGACTGGTTGAGATTCATGAAGTCCATGTCAATTTCAGACCAGGGGATGTCTCGATTGAATTGCGTATGCAGGTGTGCTTGCGGCTTTTGAAGAACTTTCAGCCCAGCGATCCAATTTTTCGCCGGGGAGAAGGTGTGCATCCACAAAATGACGCCGACACACCTGGGGTCGGCATTTGCTTCCAGCGCGAGCGCATGGATTTCGTCGGATGTTTTAAGTACGGGCTTGAAGACGATTTTTGTAGGGATGGCTGCTACATCGTTGAGGGTTCGAGCAATTTCCTGCGCGTGCTGCGCGACCTGTTCCAATGCCTCCGGGCCGTAGAGATGCTGACTGCCTGTAATAAACCAGACTTCATAGGTGCTTAAATCACTCATCATCCAAACAATCTTTCGTTAGGCGTGAATAAAACCCAAAAGGACACAAACTTTTGGAGAAGTATTCTGA
>JAIOHN010000642.1 GCA_019912985.1 Anaerolineae bacterium
GTCTGCGACGATGTAAGACTGCCAGCGCGGTGAAAGCGGTGCTTCTGGTGTTTCAGCGACGGTCATGCTCATCGGGGAAGTAGGTCGCCTTGAAGTTGAACATAGCGGGTGTGTCACTTTCGCGTATCCCTTCGTATAACGCTCCAGTGAGTCGTCGCAGCCCGGATTGCAGTTTCTCGCGGATGTAAGTCAGATTGCCGTGCATCAAGAGTTGAACGGCTGCCTGCGTCAGATAATCGGCAGCCGCCAACAGTTCGTAAGCCATGCGTCCACGCCAGCCATGCACGCCGTTGGCGCAAGATACTCCCGCCCGTAGCGTATCAAGACTTTCATAGGACTTGAGCAGCGCTTTCGATGTTCCCTCAAAATCATCGGCGCGAGTGTCCTTCACTTGCTGGAAAATCAGCAGGTAGGTGTAAATCGCGTCAATGGTCGGGATCGTGACCGCATTCTGTCCGCAAAAGGTCGCCAGTTTGAGCCATGCCAGTTCATAGTGCGGGTGCTGGCAAAGGGCTAAAGCGGTGTCCGTGACCCGGTTCATCGCATCAGCGACACGGCTGCTTTCGCGGTCACTGCGGAGATCGGTGGCAAACATCATAGCGATGGCGGTGTACTGCCCGTTGTCGAACAGGCTGTTGTAGCGGTTCAATGCCTGCTGCGTGATGGTTTCAGTTGTATTCATCGTGCATTTTCTCCTTGATATGTTTATCAGAAACATAAGCGCCCCGGTGAGATGGGGCGCGGTCTTACATCGTCCAGCGGACAAGCGTTCGCAGGGTTCGGCTGTCAGTTGGTGCTTGATTCACCTGCTCCAACACGGCATGGAGGTTCAATCGCACCTGCTCATAGAGCTGGTAGTGCGCGTCTTCATAGGGCAGCACCCACGTCCCAGAGGGAATTATCGCAGTGCTACGGTTATTCCTGTCACGCTGGTACTGCACAGGCAGGGCAAAGGGAACATCCCGTTCTGGTTTCCAGCCCGTGAGCTGGACCAGCGGCAAAAAGCGTTCATCGGCGGGCAGTGTCCAGTCAGCACGCAGGATGCCTTCGGGATGCTGTGCCAGGTAGAGGCGTTTCACCGACAATCCGGTGTACGTATCACCAAATGGCAGGCGTGTCACCTTCACGAGCAGGATAGGCTTCCAATCCAGTTGCGAACAATCGTGGTTCATGCGATTTTCCTTTTATGGTCGCGTACCGCGATTAGTGTGCTTTCCGGCAGCAAATCCGGTTTCAGATCACTCAACCAGAAGTCTTGGCGGAAGCTGTAACCCGTCACGGCTTCGATCTGGCAGTATTCGCGGTAGGTAGCACGGTTGTGGACTGCGCCATTGATGAGGTCATTCAAGCTTGCCAGCACACACAGGGCACAGGACAGCCGGTGATTGCCCAGGCTGTATGCCTCGTGATAGACATCCCCATGCCTTCGGATGCAGTCCCACACGTCGGTTTCCGTCCAATCGTGGATCGGCAGCCAGTCGTAAACAAAACGCCCCTTCGTCGGGGCGCTGGTGTCGGCGCGGAGTGCGAATGTGGATCGCCTGGCGCGTGTCTGGCTTTCCTGGGCGCGTAAGCCCATCGCACAGATCACATTGCCGGATGGAAACAAATGCCGGATTTCGCGTGAGATCGGTCCCCGCTTCAAATCCGCCGTACAATAGCGCATCTGGGCAGACGGCCAGCACGGGCGCGACGGGTCTTTGTAGTACCGCTGCCAGATACGGTCAATGAGGTCGCCGTGTGTCCAGCGGACAACGTACAGCGGCACACCTTTGCGTCGGGCGAGATTTTGCACGTAGTCGGGTGTCTGCTGCCACTCGACCCGCGCTCCCAGATCGGCGTGAATCATGACGATATCCCCCGACCAGCCTTCTGTCTGACGGCGTTCCAACAGATGGTGGCTCATGGCATCCGAGTCCTTGCCACCGGAAACACTCAGTACCAGCGTCGCACCGTCGCGGAGCAGTTGAACAGGGTCATGATTCGGCGGCGCATCCAGTGGAAAGAGAGGGAGCTGGTATGACATCGCTCATGCCTCCTCAAACCAGATGCCGCTGAAGCGCTGTATACTGCCATCATCCAAAAAGCGCACCCAGCAGGTATGAATACCGATGCTGTATGGACGCACGTTGTCACACAACGGATAGGCAACGACGATGCACTTGCGACGGGGATTGACGGTGGACAGCCCGACGATATGCCCGATTGCGCCGGGTTTGGGCAGTTTAGAGCGATGAACATTTCCTCTTGGTGTTATCATAGAATCGTGACCTCTTTACTTGAAGGATGATTGAATGGAAACGAATCGGCGGTTAATGCTGATGATTGATGGGGACAATGCACAGGCAGCATTACTGCCACAGATGCTTGCTGAGGTAAGCAAGTATGGGGTTATGAAAATTCGCCGCGTCTATGGGGATTGGAGTTCGCCACAGCTTAAACCATGGAAGGATCTGCTTCACACTTATGCCCTGAAGCCAGAACAGCAATTTAGTTATACTTCAGGCAAAAACGCAACGGACATTGCCCTTATCATTGACGCAATGGATTTCATAAACAGTGCCGGGGTTGATGGTATTTGTATTGTCTCCAGTGACAGCGATTACACGCCTCTGGCGACCCGGATTCGTGAGAAGAACCTCTTTGTTATGGGGATTGGACGAAGAACAACACCACAAGCGTTTGTCAATGCGTGTGATGTGTTTGTTTACACGGATATCTTGAGTTCAAATGTAGAAGATGCCGGTTCTGGGTCGCCTTTGCCCGTCAGCAAAGTAGAAGATGATCCTGTATCAGCAAATGATGAAACTCGGATCGAAGGGCTTTTTCAAAGTGCCTTTGATGCGGCAGTCCAGGATGATGGTTGGGCGCACTTAGGCACGTTTGGTAGCTCGCTACGACAACTGGATCCTGGGTTTGATCCTCGCACTTACGGACACAAATTGCTTTCGCAACTGGTACAGGCTAATCCCGATTTCTTTGAGATTCAGAAACGAGAAACCAAAAGCGGAAATGCAGACATCTACATTCGCTTGAAAGTTTAGTCGCTTGAGAGGTACGCGGACAATTCCCCCCTACAAATCGGCACACTGCGGATACTCATGCTATCGGCGCTGACGTAAGACACGAATGAGGTAATCGGTTGGCGATGCAGAAGTTTGTAGAGGTACTGTGAGGCGATGGTCGCCATCCAGTCGTTGATGAGCAAATCCTGCTCACGGGTCGCCACCAATTCAGCGCAGGATCGCGCTGGTTCGGGCTGTGGCTTTGTGTCTAGTTCGGGTTCAAGCAGCGCCGGGAACAGTAGTCCGGCGTTGGGCAGATAGGGGTATCTGCCATTCTGCCCGTCAATGTAACGCAGAGCGGTTTCAGGATCGCTGGTGTTCCCGATGACGACCTGACCAGCATTGAAGTGATTGCCCGCATCCAGCCAGATTGCGCCGTTGGCTTTCGCCAGCTCGCGCCGCGCCAGGTGATTATCCACCGCCCCGATGATGAGATTGCCCCAGCGTTCAAAGTGACGTTCGGCATTCACAGGTTGGTCAATAGCGATGATGTCTAAGCCAAGTGCCATGTTAAAACGCCGCATCAGAATGTGAGCCTTCGGCTGTCCGACATCGGCTTCGGTGTATAACTGCCGCCCGACGTTCTTCTGCTCCACCCTGTCAGGGTCAATCAGAAGAATCTGTGGCGCGTGCAGCCGCGCCGCCTTCATGTCATACACCATCCGGGCGACGGAACGCGCCACCTGAGCGCCTGTCCCACCTAAGCCAACGATGGTCACGGTCTGAATGTGCGTGTTCGGGTCAAAAATGTTCATTTTTCGTCTCCTAACACCTGCGCCAGCGTTTTCTTGACCGGCAGCAAATCAGTCTTTGGATAGGTGCGTGCCTTGCGTCCCTCAAGCGCGATGAGCATCTGACGAATGTCCGAGGCATGGGATTTGCTTTTGCCGCCTACGCCATGATCGTTGAAGCGTGAGCCGAGTAAGACCACCCAATCCTCTGCCAGCGTTGTGCTTTGGAGCGCGGTGTCTGTCACGCGCTGCACCGTCCCCCAGCAGATGTTCCCGCTGGAAAACACATTCGGCAGTGGCGCATGAAACAGCGGTTCATCCAGTTTGATGGGGCGTTTCTTGACGGCATACACACCATATTGTGGGTTCTTGTCCTCGGCAGTGACCCGGATCAACAGCAGTCCGGGCAGTGGCACGCGCAGCGCCGTTTCCGACCCATCGAGATACAGTCCGGTCTTCTGCGGTGGGCGGTATTCGACCACAACTTTCTTCACGCCTTCCTGCCGTACCAGCAGCGTGTTGTCCGATAGCAGCCCGGTATCGAAACGCACTTTCGCTGACAGCGCCAGCGCGACCTGCGCCGGGTCTACTGGATGCTCACTCACTCTATCGCCGTCGCGCTTATGCAGCATCACACCGAACGAGTAAAAACTCAGGATCAGGGACGGTTGCTCCATCACCGCCTGCGATAAGAGGCGGCCACTCCAATCGGATGCGGGGTTCATCGTTCTTTCCTTTCATTTTGGCTATCGTTTTGTAGGTGCGCTGGATATTGGTTTCCAGCGCGGCAAAGAAGCTGGGATTAGCTTCGAGCAGCGTCAATCCGGCGGTCACATCGCGTATGATGCCGTCCGCTTCTTCGATTAATTCGATGGCAAACGCCAGATCGTTTTCATCCCACGACAGCGGCGGGATTTCAGCCAGCGATTCGTCGTCGAAGTCAATCAGGGTATTGCCAGAACACGAGAACAACCACGCCAACGCCCAGCCGACCTGTTTCAAGCCTTCATCCGCCTGTTTCACCAGACTGTCGGCGATCACCCGCCCGGCGGTGTACGCGCAGTCGGGGACTTCCACGTTGTAGTGTCCGGGTTCAGGGCGAATGCCAAACAACTCCACCAGCGGCAGCAAATCGGCACGAGCGGCGTACAGGTCAGGGTCGGACAGTTCGATGCCGCAGGCATTTAGCGGGATGCCGTAGCCCAGAAATTCCAGATTGTCGAGCGGGATACCACGCTGGCTGATCGCGCCGCAGATGAAGCTGTCCAGTTCTTTTTCGGCTGCGCCCGAGCGGATGCGCTCCACCACCCCCGCGTAAATGTCAGGAAAGGCACTGCGCGTGATACACAGCGCCAGTCCCACACCGTCGCCTTCGTCGTACAGGTCGTCATCGCTCGTTTCCCAGAGCGGATCAAGCCAGCATACGGCGTTGGCAAGTGCCAGCAGAGGGTCATCCAGCATCGCCGCTGCCAGCAGTCCAAAGGTGTCCAGTAATTCGTTCATTAGATGCCGTACTCCAAAATCGAGAAGGCGGTCAGGGGGATGGGTGTGAGTTTTGCCAACTGCTGCGCTGCCCGGCGGCAGCGTTCGGTATAACCAACAATTTCGGTCACCGCTTCGGCGATAGTTTCACGCGGGATACCTAGCTGTCCGCCCTCAAGCTGCGGGAAGAACAGCCCATGAGGACGGCGCTCCCGTAGAAGCGCCATCCCCTTGAGTTCGACAGGTGGCAGACCTGCCAGGCAATCCCGCAGGCTTTCAATTGTCAAGCCTGCGTCAAACATGGTGGCTACCCTTTACGTCCGGGCTGCGGCAGGAACTCGACCACCTTCTGCCCGTCCTCGGTGATCACTTCACGGATGGTGGCATTGGCGATTTCGGGATACGTCGCCTTGAGCAGGCTGCGGATGGCTTCGTTGTCTAATCCGCGCATGGATTCATCTTCCACGATGCGAACCGCGCCGGTCTTGAAGATACGGGGTTGGGTGTTGTTCTGGTCAGACATGATGTTGCTTTCCTTTCAGATATATGGATTTGAAATGGGTTAACTAAATGGAGCGGGTGTTACTTGTCGTCAGCGTCATCCGGGTGATGCCCATTCGCGCTGAAGGTCTTCCCGTTGAGGGATGGCATTGCCATGAGCTGCGGTTCGGTTTCAATGCCGTCGTCCTCCACTTCGACAGCATCCCTTTCAACATCCTCAACAGCTTCCGGCGCATCCGTTGTGCCGCCGATCTGCACGAAATCTTCCAGCGTGAACAGGCTCATTTCACGCTCAGACAGGTGCTTCATCTTCTTCACAGTCGTGTACACGTCGTCGATGCGAATGGGCGAAGCACCATCCCACAGCTTGCCGTCGATGAGCTTCCCGGCAATCAGCACCGCCTGACGATAAGCCGCCGCATCGGTTTCGCCGCCGACGATCTTGAGATGGCTGATCTTGACCGCCAGCGTGCCTTGCTTGAGCGGGATGTCGATGGTCGGTTCTTCCTCGACGACTGGTTCCGCTGCCGTTTTCCCTTCCGCTTTCGGTTCAACCTTCGGCGTGGCTTTCGGTGGTTCGGGGATGACGGGCGGTTCGGCTTCAACAGC
>JAIOHN010000643.1 GCA_019912985.1 Anaerolineae bacterium
CATGATGCGCGTGAAGATTTCGACCCTGCGACTGAAATAGTCCTCTACGACCACCAACAGGCCGGGCGATTGACCACCACCACAGGCGAGCAGCTAATCGAGATGGGACGCTGGACCTTCGGCCTCCCCTTCTGCGAAGCATTACCCGATGGTGACGCACTGGTCCTGTACTATGCAGGCGACAGCACACACCTCGATATTCACTGGGCACGCATCGCAATCCAATCCTGATTTCCTGAAAGGCATCCCGAAGTGAAATCCATTTTGTTTCTTGATAACTGGCTGATTGAAAAGACTGTTTGTGTCGAGCGCAACTGGTATCAACCGAAGTTCGTCAAACAGCTTATCCACGACTTTCACCCCGAGACACTGGGCTATGGCGGTTACCTCTCCGCCTTTTTCGATGAGAAGCTGGGCCGTTATGTGATGTACCTGGCAGTCTATCCGCCTGAAGCAGACCCCGGCACCTTCGTGCTGCGTTTGCAAACAGATGACCCGTATGAATGGCCCACACCGACTTATGATATAAACGCAAAACCCGCCTGGACCGGCTTTTCGGACGTGGTACTTAATCAGAATGACGAGCGCTTCTGGCCGCTGGTGACACGCTCATTGGCCGGGACACCCCTCGCTGAACGAGGCTACATCGCCACCTGCATCCCAGCTGACCGCACCGATCAAAACAGCTACGCCGCTTTCTCTGATGATGGACTGCACTTTACGATTGACTTTGAGAATCCGTGGCATCATTCGCGCAGTGATACCTGGAGCGGAGTCACCTGGAATCAACATGCAGGTGTTTATCAGATCTCGACCCGCCCGATGAATGTAGACCGGCGTGTCGCTTTTGTCACGACACCCGATTTCAAATCCTTCTCGCCCATACAAACCGTGCTGCAGCCGGATGCGATGGATCGTATCGGCACAGAAATTTACAGTATGCCGGTTATCCCTTATGACGATCTCTATATTGGGCTGCCGCATATGTTCACACCGGATACGCTGGAAGAGCGCCGGTATCGAATGGGCGGCAGGACTGAAACTCAGTTGAGCTACAGCTACAACGGCTTCAACTGGTACCGTACCGTGCGCGAACCGTTTGTTGGCATTCAGGAATACGGTCAACAGGGTGGTGGGCAGGTCTATGTGCAGGAGATGATCCGTACCAACGAAGACAAGCTGCTGTTCATCGCCAGTGCGTCAAAGGGGGAGCATTACTCCTATAAGGATATGCAGGAACGTGGCATGAGCACGGCAGGTTTCTTTGCTCCCCTGCTCTACGAGATGCGGTTGGATGGATTCTGCTCGATGAAAACCTGGGGGCGTGATGGCTGGCTGCGCACACGCACGATCATCCCCAAAGCGGGTGATCTGCGTTTGAATGTCCGCACGACTGCGCACACCATGGTCAAGGTTCAGGTGCTGGATGGTGAAACAGCCGAGCCGATCCCCGGTTATACACTGGATGAGGCTGAACCAATCAGCGGCGACCATCTTTTTGCCACACCACGCTGGAAAGATCATGATGACCTTTCGGCGTTGATTGATCGTCCCATCCGGCTTGAATTCCAGATGCGCGAGGCAGAACTGTTCGCCATTCGCCTTGATTGCCAGGTCTATATTGGTCGCAGCCCGGCAGATACCCTGTAAGGCAAACTCATGGAACTGGCAGACATCCGCAATCTAATTTCCATATCGGATGGGTACGCCTACTTTCAAACTGGTGGGTTTTCACCCAAGCCACAACCTGTAATCGACGAAGTGGTGCGCTGGCTGCGCTTCCAGGCGCAGGGGCCAGCGCTTCAGCAGATTTTTAATCCCACGGCGGAGATGCTGGAAACCGTGCGCGCACAGGTCGCCGCTGCGGTTCACGCCTCGCCCGACGAAATCATGCTCAACGAGAACACGACGGTGGGCATCAACATCGTCGCCAGCGGCATCACATGGCAGCCAGGCGATATCGTGATACTCAGCGACCATGAGCATCCCGGCAATCGCATCCCCTGGTACAACCTTGTGCAGCGCTTTGGCATTCAACTGCGTTTTCTCTCGATGACTAATGACGAAGAAATGCTGCTGGTGGAACTCGACACACTTCTTGCCGAGAAGCCGCGTTTGATTGCCGTGAGCCATGTATCACGGCGTTCAGGCTTGCGGCTGCCCGTACAAGCGATCGTTGAGCGCGCACACACGCACAGTGTGCTCGTCTTGCTGGATGGCGCACAGTCCTTCGGCGCAATACCGGTCAATATGCAGGAAATTGGATGTGATTTTTACACCTTCAGCGGTCATAAATACATCATGGGTCCCCAGGCGACTGGTGGCTTTTTCATCCGTAAAGATCGCCTGAACGACCTGGCTGCGAGTTGGGTTGGGTCACACTCGCAAAAAGAGATGGACATGCACGGCAAGCTGGTGTTACACGAATCAGCACGCCGTTTCGAGTTCGGCACCCGCAATCTGGCCGATCAGGCAGGCTTTGGCCGGGCCTTGCAAATGTGGGAAGAAATCGGTTGGTCCAACGTCTTTGCCTGGATCAAAACCTATACTGACCAACTCAAACAAGCACTATTGACCATCCCGGGGCTGGTGCTGGAAACACCGCTGCCCTACTCCAAATCGTCCGGTACCGTTGTCTTTCACATCCCTGACCTGCCTGCGGAACACATCGCTCACCAGTTATATGAGGAGGATCGGGTGCTCGTCTCTACACTGGAGTTCAATCCACGCAGTATCCGCATCTCAGCTCATGTTTTTAACACCAGCGAAGATGCTGAACGTCTCCTGACGGGCATTCAGCGTATCGTGCAACAGCAAGGGGCCAAACTATGACCAGCATCCTGATCATCGGCGGCGGGGTCATTGGCCTGAGTGCCGCTTATCATCTGGCAAAAAAAGGGGCGGGCAAGATCACGGTGATCGAAAAAGGTGTCGTCGGTAGTGGGTCGAGCAGCCGCGCCGCCGGGATCATCACCGGACACCTGTGGACCGAAACGGGTGTCAAAGCCCGTAAGATCAGCTTGCAGCGTTACCGTGAGCTTTCCGAAGAACTGGATGGCTATGAGTTCCAGGCGGTTGGCACGCTCAATCTATTCGATGCCGAAAGCTGGCCGGATCGCGAGCAACTACTGCCGCTGTATCACAAGCACAACGTCCCTTATGAAGTCTTGAACGCAGCGGAGATCGCTTACCGCTGGCCGGACCTAGCGCCTCAGAGTAAGCCTAACATCACTGGTCTCTACGATCCACTCGGCGGTTACAGCGAACCACATCGCTATATCCCAGCAC
>JAIOHN010000644.1 GCA_019912985.1 Anaerolineae bacterium
GGTATTGAGTATAAGCATTACCTGGCTGGTTGTTGACATAAGCCTGAGAACCCTGCACAGCTTGCGAATACATGGACTGCTGGAATCTTTGTTTGGCATTGGCTGTTTGAGCCCAGGAACTGCCGTTATAGGCAAGAATACCTGCTGCCATACTCTCTTTCCAGTTTTGGGGCTTGTGGGCACCGGCTTCCATGGCCGAGGCTCGGGCAGCATCATAAGCAGTAGGGTCGGAGCCGACGTACTGAGAATAACCGGCAGTCATCATCTGCATGGCGATTTGCTCTTCGCTGGCATCAGTACCGGTTCTCACATGTGCAGTCATGCCTTTGGCATTACCATGCAATTCGGGAGCACCGGAGGTAGACGGACCGAGCGTCGTGTCTTTGGCCAGGCGGATATTACCGGCGATGGTTCTGGGGCCGATCCAGCGATAGCCTGCTTGTTGATAGGTCGAGAAAGGCTTCTGATCATTTGTGGTGTTGTACATATTCAGGTACGGGCTATCAGGCGGCGGCGTGGAACCGTCGTTTTGCGGACCTTCAGGAGGCGTAGGAGGAGGCGTACCGCCGCCACCAGTACCGCCACCACTGCCACCGCCACTAGGAGGCGTGACAGGAGGTGCGCCCGAACCCGAACCGCCGTCGTTTATTATCTGACCATTCACATCTAGTGTAACTGCCGGTTTGCCGGTATTGACGCCTTTAGTAGGCGGAGCCATCTTGATATTTACTTGTTGAGTATTTGGTGCAGTCGTTTTGCTCGAACCATCAGGGGTGACTACAACTTTCTCGGTTGTGGCATTATTCGAATCGTCTTGCTGAGGCAAGATAGTTCCTTCGACCTGCATCGTGCCTGCGCCGGCTCTATTGCCTGTGCTGGGCGGATTCAATGCCAGGTTGGCATTGACTGTACCGGTGCTTGTCTCCTGAGCATTGCCGCCACTAACCGTATCGACTTTCACTTCCTGGGTGTTGCCAGTCGTTTTTCCGCCCAGAGCTGTTGTCGGTCCGAAATTGAAGCGCATCTGTCCGGATTTCTCGACAATCTTGCCTTCAGCAGTAAGAGTAGCGCCATCAGGAAGATCTAGTTTAGCTTGCTCGACTTCGCCTGCTGTTCTTACGTTGGCTTGCAAATTGCCTGTTGCTGGAGGCTGTAGCGTGGATTTACCGTCCTGGGTCAACTTGGCGTCAGCCTTGATGCTGGCATCGGTGCCACTACCGGTGCCATCGACGCCGCCAGTGAGATTAGCCTGTACTTCTCTTGTGCCGGTGCTGCCTTGCTTAGCACCAAGACCTGTTGTCGGTCCGAAATTGAAACGCATCTGACCGGATTTCTCGATAATCTTGCCTTCAGCAGTGAGAGTAGCACCATCGGGAAGATCAAGTTTTGCTTGCTCGCTATCGCCTGCTGTTCTTACATTGGCTTGCAAATTGCCTGTTGTTGGAGGCTGTAGCGTGGATTTTCCATCCTGGGTCAACTTGGCGTCGGCCTTGATGCTGGCATCGGTGCCGCTACCGGTGCTTACATCGACGCCGCCAGTGAGATTGGCCTGTACTTCTCTTGTGCCTGTGCTGCCTTGCTTAGCACCAAGACCTGTTGTCGGTCCGAAATTGAAGCGCATCTGACCGGATTTCTCGATAATCTTGCC
>JAIOHN010000645.1 GCA_019912985.1 Anaerolineae bacterium
GGGCAAGATCACATCCGGGTTACTCATGAAATTACTCACGATCAGCGATGGCTGACCCGGCAGTGGGGTTGGTGGTGGCAGCGTTTCAGTCGGCAGCGGCGCTTCGGTTGGCGGTTGCGGCGCAGCAACCACGCGCAGCGCCTTGCTCAACGTCGCGGAACCGCGCACGGGATCGCGCACTTCAATATCATGCAAACCGGTCGGCACACCACCTGCTAGGGTAGCATGCAGCGTCGTTGCATTCACCAGCGTCGTCTCCAACACGCCAAATCCAACCACCCTCACTGTTGTGTTGCTGGTGAAATTATTCCCCAGAATCGTCAGCATGACCCCGCTCCCAGCGGTGACTCGTTTCGGCTCTGAGCTTTGTGCCGTGATTGGCGGCTCGGCTTGCTCCACGGTGACCGCATTCTGCAGGCTGGCGCTTTCACCACTGTCGGATACTTCCACGCCATATACACCGGCAGGCACATTCCCTGGCATCGTCGCCTGGAGCTGGTTCGCGTTTTCAAATTGCGTCGCCAGCAGCCCAAACCCCAGCAGATTCACCTGAGCGTTGTCCGTAAAATTGCTACCCATGATCGTAAGGGTCGCGTTCTGGGATACAGGCACCGTGGCCGGATTTACCCCGGTCACCGCCAGTTGATCACCATCCTGAGCCAGCAGCAAACTCGCACCTGCCAGCAGCAGAATCACCACCATAAATTGGCGTAAACGCATCATGCGTGACATCCTGATTACCTTCTACGCGGGAACTCGATCCCCGACAATTGATCCATCCTTTAAGTGCAGGATCCGGTCGGCGTAAGCCGCCACACCGGGATCATGCGTCACGATTACCACGGTCTTGCCCTTTTTATCGCACAGATACCGCAGCAGCTTCATCACCACCGTGCCAGTTTTACTATCCAGTGCGCCGGTCGGCTCATCACCCATGATAATCGGCGGGTCATTGAACAGCGCCCGCGCGATCGCCACCCGCTGCTGCTGACCGCCAGAAAGCTGGTTCGGACGATGTTCCATCCGGTCCCGCATCCCCAGCGCATTCAGCAAATTCATGGCGCGCCGCTCGCGTATGTCTTTGGGGATACCGGCAAACACACCCGGTAGCGCGACATTTTCCAGCGCGGTCAGGGTCGGCACCAGATAAAACGCCTGGAAAATAAAGCCTATCTTCTCCCGCCGGAAAGTCGCCAGTTCTTCGCTGTTCATCGCATCCAGTTGGTTGCCATCCACCACCACAGAACCGTAGGTCGATTGGTCAAGCCCGCCTAGAATATACAGCAGGGTGCTTTTGCCGGAGCCGCTTGGCCCCATCACCCCCACAAACTGCCCCGCTGGAATCTCAAGATTCACATGCTGCAAAGCATGAACTTCCTGATCGCCAAGCAGATACTGCTTTGTGAGACTATGTCCCTGGAT
Organism: Anaerolineae bacterium; assembly: GCA_019912985.1. Classification (GTDB taxonomy): domain Bacteria; phylum Chloroflexota; class Anaerolineae; order Aggregatilineales; family Phototrophicaceae; genus JAIOHN01. The sequence continues at coordinate 1,423 of JAIOHN010000645.1, forward strand.
AATGGATGCATTCATGGCATTTCACCCAATACGGTTTAGCGGAGCTGCCGGACGGACAGGCACCTCAGCTTCACTGCCCTCTTCCATCATCTCATCACCGCCCGGCAGCACATCTTCTCCGAACGATTCCGGCATGCCAAGGTCATCCATAGGCATTTCGATCAGTCCCGCTTCATCGCTGGCCGCTTCCGGTGCGCTCACTCGGCCCAGCGCTACCGGCACGACCACCAGCACCATCACCCAACCAATGAGTGTAATCAGCACCGCCCACCGCTTGCCATGCAGTGCCTGCCGCGCCCCGATGTAAACCAGCGTGAGACTCCACAACCAGAAGAGGGTCACAGTAGCAAACAACGACCATAGGATGTCGCGCATCAATGGTGACAACCCGGCAAAACCATCCCAATCCGATAGCAGTCCGGCAATTCCCGGCGCACCAACACTACCCCCGGCGCTGATGTAGATCAGTTGAAGCAGTGTCATCAATGCCAGCGGCACACTCGCCCAGATCGCGATCTGCAGGTTCTTGCCGAACTGCGGTCGCAGGCCATTAAACAGCGAGACCTCGCCCAAAATTACACCGAGCGCCAACCACTGAACCACCAGCCCAGCCGCCGCCACCAGTGCGGTGCTCCAGTTGGTGGCGACATCTACACCACCGCCCGCACTCGGTAGGCCGATATCCGGAGGCGGTCCCGCGTCCGGAATAAAGCCGGGGTCAAAACCACCACCCGGCGCATCAAAACTGCCAGTATCTACCGGCATCGAAACAGGATCGCCCGTTTCAGCAGATGGCGCGGCGGTACGCACCGCGTACAACCCGGTCAGTGCCAGCGCGATCACCGCGATCCACAACCACTGCCGGTTCGCATGCAGCGGCGGCAGCAGCCGAAAAAAAGCTCCCGGTTGGAACAGGAGCAAACTCACATGACCGGTCAGGCTGCGGCGGCGTCCATTTTGACTGATTGCCCGCTCTGCAACAGTGGGTAGATTCTCTGCAATGCCTGCCATTTTATCCCTGTCTTCTGGTATCATTTTGAGTGTGCTAGGAGTTGATTTCCGTGTGGGGCAAATTTCCTATTGTTTGTAATTTGCAACCCTCACTTAGTATAAAACTTTGTCCTTCTATTAGTAAAGCCAAAGTGGCTGATCGTAGGGCAACCGCCCACAGGAAATTTCATTCCGTCAGCCTTGCGTTTTATAAGGAGTTTTCATCATGAAATTAGGTTTAGGATTGTACCGCTCAATGCTCACGCGCGAGAATTTTCAGTTTGCGCGGCAGGCAGGTGCAACCCATCTTGTCGTTCATTTGGTGGACTATTTCCGCGATGCCGACAGCCTCTCGACCAGCAGCGGCGGCGATACCTGGGGCATAACCCGCAACCAGGACAAGCTCTGGACATACGAAGAGCTGCGCGATCTCAAAGCAGCCATCAACGATGCAGGATTGGAGTGGGAAGCGATTGAGAATTTCGATCCTTCGCACTGGCACGACATCCTGCTTGATGGTCCTCGCAAAGCGGAACAGATGGAAAATGTCAAAACCATCATCCGCAACATCGGCAAAGCAGGTATTCCCATCATGGGATACAACTTCAGCATCGCCGGAGTATGGGGGCGCACGCCGACTCTGGCTCGTGGCGGCGCGTCTTCCGTTGGCTTTATCGAGGCGGACGCACCACCGCAAGCACCCATCCCCAACGGCACCGTCTGGAATATGATCTACGACCCGGACGCCGCCCCAGGTGACATCGGCACAATCACATCGGAGCAGCTCTGGCAGCGCCTGACCGATTTCCTTGAAGAAATTATCCCGGTGGCTGAGGAAGCAGGTGTGCGCATGGCCGCCCACCCCGATGATCCGCCGCTGCCGACGGTCCGCAACACGGCTCGCCTGGTTTACCAGCCAGATATGTACCAGCGCCTGCTCGATATCGTGCCAAGCGACAATAACATGCTCGAATTCTGTCTCGGGTCGCTTGCGGAAATGACCGAAGGCGATGTCCACGAAGCAACCGAACGCTACAGCAGCCAGGGCAAGCTGGCCTATATTCACTTCCGCAATGTGCGCGGCAAAGTGCCGAACTATCACGAAGTGTTCGTGGATGAAGGCGATATTGATATGTACCGCATCCTGCGCACCCTGCGTGACAATCACTTCGATGGCGTGCTCATTCCCGATCACACACCGCAGATGACCTGTGACGCGCCCTGGCATGCTGGCATGGCTTATGCCATGGGCTGGATGCGCGCCGCGATGCAAACTGTAATGAACGAATAAACATAGATGAATCCAGGCTTATTTTGGTAAACAGTCAAAGCGATGCTCACTGTGAGTAAGAAGAAGTTAGCCTCAAATCCGATAAACACCTGGGACCAGCCGGGTGGGCAGGAACAGATTCGCGCCTGGATTCACCAGACTCTGACAACGCAGGACGTGACGGTTACAGGCCCTATTGAGCAAATTCATGCCCGTCCCTGGTCAATGATCTTGCGTATCCCGACCCAGGAGGGCAATCTCTTCTTCAAAGCAACAGCAGGCTTTGCGGCGCATGAGATCGTGCTCACAGCCTGCCTCAGCACTATCACGCCCGACGCTGCGCCACAACTGGTTGCGGTCCATCCGCAACACCCCTGGATGATCATGCGTGATGGCGGCCAGCGGCTACGTGAGATACTTCAGACTCACCCTGATTGGCAGCATTGGCAAAATCTCTTACCCCAGTTTGCCCATCTGCAGATTGAAGCTGCTCATCATCGAGATAGGCTGCTTGATCTGGGGCTGCCGAATCGTGATCTCGACGTTTTCCCGCAGCTTTACCAGCAGTGGATTGACGATACCGCGCGTTTCCAGCTTGGCCTGGAGCATGGTCTTTCAACCGAAGAATATCAGCGCCTGCAAGACCTTGTGCCGGTGGTGGAACAGAAAGCAAAGCTGCTTGCCAGTTATGCCGTTCCAGTAAGCCTTCATCATGGCGACTTGCATGATGGCAACATTTTCTACCACCAGGGGCAGTACACCTTTTACGATTGGGGAGATGCGTCATTCTCGCACCCATTCTTTTCCTTGCGCACCGCCTACGTGAGTGCCGAAGTCCGCTTCCAGCTCGACGAGAACGCCCCTGAGCTGGACCGCCTGCGAGATGCCTATCTACCCGCCTGGCTTGAGTTCGAAACTGAAGAAAACCTGCGCATCATCTTTGGGGTGGCGCAGGAGTTGTGGGCCATCAGCTCCGCCATCACCTGGTACCAAGTCATCCAGGCGCTTGAGAGCGAAAATCAGCAAGAATACATTCACGTCCTGCCCAGTCTGGCGAAAGAATTTTTGAGTTTTATCAGGCCATAGATGATTGAAGGGCGTCAAGTGTGCCACCTGCGCCCTTCAATAATCATCGCAGCCTGTTCAAACCGCCATATCATCCATCACGCGGTCCGCGACCTGACGCGCCGAAACCAGGGCCGTCGGGACACCAGTGCCCGGATGGGTACTCGCACCCACAAAATACACATTGTGATAACGCGGGTGCCGGTTGCGCGGGCGCAGATAACCCAGTTGAGTCAGTGTATGCGACAGGCCGTGAGTCGCGCCTTTCATCAGGTTGTAGCGCTTGCACCAGGACAGCGGCGTGTAGTTCACCTCAAACTTCAGATGCGCCTTGAGATCGTGAATTCCCAGCGTAGCCAGCCGTTTAAACACCGCCTGCCGGGCATTGTCGCGGATACTGCACCAATCCTGCTCACCGGTTTCATCCAGGTGGCACACTGGCACAATCGCGATCAGCGTATCTTCACCTGCGGGCGCTGCTGATGGATCCAGTCGCGAAGGAGCATGGATATAGAGACAGGGATCCTCAGGCAGTGACAAACCCTGAGAGATACGCTCAAAGTTCTCGCGGTACTGATCGGATAAAAACAGGGTATGCGGCCCCAACTCAGAATAGGTTTTGTCTACGCCCCAGAAGAAACTGATGACCGAGCAGGAGAACCGCTTGTGGGTCATGCGCTCAGCAAGCCCATCTTTGGGCAGTAAATTCTGGTACACATAAGGCAAATCCGCATTCGCTACAACCGCGTTCGCTTCCACCCGGTGACCATCATCCAGCACCAATCCGCGAGCGCCCGCTCCGTTGATGTCGATATGATCAACCGCCGTGTCATACACAAACTCCACCCCTGCCTCACGGGCAAGTTCAACCAATACCTCGACCACTTGATTCATGCCCCCTTGCGGATACCAGACACCGTGAGCCAGCTCCGTGTAGGGCATCATCGAGAAGGTCGCCGGGGCCTCGAAAGGACTCAACCCCATGTAGACATCCTGAAACGTGAAGGCAGCTTTCAAACGTGGCTCCTTGAAATAAGCCGCCATGTGGCGATAGTGTGGCACCAGCGGCTTCAATTGATACAGAAGCGGCAGGTTACCCAGGCTGAAGAACTCAGCCGCCGTGCGAAAATCACGCTCCACCAGCCGCTCCATTGCCACATCATAATGGCGATGCCCTTCTTCCATATAACGCAGGAATCCCTGAAAACCACCCACCTCAAAGCCTTCCAGCTGGTTGTACATAGACTTCATGTCCGAGGTAAGCGCAAGCTGGCTGCCATCATCAAAGATCAGGCGATAAGTTGGGTCAACTTCGCGTAAGTCCAATACATCGTGCATGGAAACCCCAAATGCCGCGAAGGCTTCTTCATAGACCTGGGGCATAATCAGCAAGGTTGGACCAGTATCAAACCGGTGACCATCACGAATGAAATGGTCGCAGCGCCCACCGGGCCGCTGATTCTTCTCGAAGACCGTCACATGCATACCACGTTTCGCCAGATGGGCCGCCGTGGCGATCCCGCCAATTCCAGCGCCAATCACCACAGCCGAATGGGATGTCATGATAAAGTTCCTCCATGCCCATTGGTGGCTAGCAGTGACAGGAAAGCCCACCCCATCTGCAAGCCACCTTTTAGACTCTTGCGCTCCGGGTATTCTGGCCGGAGCTGATAGCCTTCTCGCGTGATGGCATCCAGCACACCCTGGAACCGCGCCATGTAAGCATAACCTGCGATCCGGCAGCGGCGGTTTTGGACCTGCGCCAGATAGCGCTTGCCCGCCTCAAAGTAAGCCTGTGCCAGTTTCACCCGGCTTTCTGTCCAGGCTCGATAAGCATCACTGTCGATGTCATGAACGTCGATGTGGTGTGCCTCCAGAAACTCGCGCGGGATATTGTAGTAACCGGCAGCAACATCATCGTAACTATCGCGCAGCAGGTGGGTGATATGTGCGCCTGTAACGGCATGATAGCGTGCCTCGCTGCATGGGCTGAACTGGTCATGACCGATGAAATAATGCAGGGCTTCTGTCACAGCTGTCGCCAGATTCAGCGTGTAATCATCGAGTTCCCGCTGCGAAATGAGCTGGCCGCGCCGAGCGGCATCAAAGGTCATCACCGCCATCATGTGGTAAATGTAGGATCGCAGTCCGCTGTTCGGCTCTTCATCACTCCGAATGAGATCCGCCAGCATCTTCTCCTCCGCGCACAGATCAAACAACGGTTCGCGCTGGTAACAGCGATCCATGATTGTCCACTGGCGCGTGGCAAAGGCCATCCGGTCAGGCCGGTCGGATAACTGCTCATCGAGCCAGTCATCGACCCAACGGAAGTAGGCGTAGGTCTGATAAGCATGAGCGACACGATCCCGATCCACCAGAAATCGAATCGTATAGTAGGTCTGCTTGCTGGCCGCTTTGGTAATCAACCCAGGCAGCGCCTGGTCAGGCTGCAACACCTGCTCTATAGGCGTTATATCGGGATTGAGACGATCCCAATCCGTTTGGAGACTATCCGTAAGTATTACTGGATTTGATGACATACTTTCCCCCTCAACTTTCCGAGAACATATACGTCAGGGCTTTTAAGCCGTCTCGCATTGAGGGGCGACTAGTGTCGAATTTCATATCCCAGGTTGATAGATGTCACACAACTGCACGCATTTCAAAGCCCCACTTAGGCACTCTACCCAAACCTGATTGACAGTGCCTGTCATTCAGATTATTGTATAGTTAAGCGCTTAACTATATTATTCGAAGAATATGCCAACTTTACAGGATGTTGCCCGCAAAGCCGGGGTTTCCACTGCAACCGTTTCAAAAGTGCTATCCAATACCCCCTACTTTACGGAGGCGACCCGTCTTCGGGTAATGCAAGCTGTCGAGGAATTGGGCTACCGGCCCCACCTGGCTGCACGAGCGCTCTCCACCGGCAAAACACACATTATTGCCGTGGTTTTCCCCTATGTTTACGAAATGATGTTCACCGACCCGCTGGTGCTCAGCATCCTGCAAGGTGTCGAGGAAGCTTGTTACGAGCACGGCTATAATATGCTGCTCAGCACACCTCGGCTCAGTGCCAACGGCCCAGATGAACCCTACCAGCAGCTCATCCAGAGCGGCTATCTCGATGGGATGATTGCCATCGACAACATCCCGCTGGCTTCCGCGCTGCGTCCTGCCCTCGAACACGGTCTGCCCGGTGTGACTCTCGGCTACCACAAATCGACTTACTCCGTTTGCAGCGATGATTTTTCCGGCGGCAGCCAGTTGATGGAACACGTCCTCAAGCTGGGCCATCGCGACATCGGCATCATCGGCGTGCCGGATGAGATGCACTTCTCCATCCTTGAACGCTTGCGCGGGATGCAGGCAGTCGCGGACGGGGCGGGCATCAGTTTACGCAATCTGCCTCGCCAGGATGGTGATTTCTCGATTGCCAGCGGTGCTGCCTGTGTCACCCGCCTGTTGGAACACCACCCTGATCTCACAGCCATCATCTGCGTCAATGATCGCATGGCGATGGGAGCCATCCAGCAAGCGCGCACGCTCGGAC
>JAIOHN010000646.1 GCA_019912985.1 Anaerolineae bacterium
ACACGGCGCTTGTCGATGCCCATCCGCTCGCTGATCTGCCCGGCGTGTTCGCCGTGCGCCAGCAGTTGCAGCACCTGGCGTGCCTCGGGGTCGAGCCGGTCATTGGCGTTGGAGGATTGCATGGCGATGAGGTACTCGGCATTCGCCGTCGGCGAGAGATAGGGGCGGTTCAGCATGACCGTATCGACGGCAGTGACCAGCAGCTGCACAGATTGTCGCTCTTGTAGAGATAATCGTCCACACCAGACACAAACAAATCGCGGATCAGCAGCCCATCAGCCAGCCCGCCCATGACGATCACCTTGACCTTCGGACGTAGTTGCCGAATCTGCTCGACCGCGCTGAGGATGTCGATACTGTGAATCCATTCGTTCAGGATGACCACATCCGGCTGACCTTCCTCGATGGCGACTAGCAGGTCACTCATGCAGCGTGCCTTACCCACTACATTGTAGCGATGATCGGCGTTCAGAACTGCCTGTGCCCCCAGGATGATCAAGTCGGCGTCATCCGCGATGATGATGCGTATTGCCATAGCGTCCTCGTTAAACACTCTCTGCGGATAACGCCAACGTAGCATGATTTGCCGTCCGAACGCGAGGGAATTTGCGACAAAAAATGGGCGAATTTCGCCCACTCCCGACGCAATATTTCAGTTGTCGATGTGGGTTTCAGTCGCAATCCAATAATCCCTGCTCGCGTGCAGCGTCCAGAGCTTCTCGATGGTTGGCACGTCGAGGACTTCACGCAGCTTGTCCCGCGAGCGATATACCGAGCGGGTGGAAATCTCCAGCTCGGCGGCGATAGCTTTCACGGTCAGGCCTTGTGCTGTCAGGCGCAGTACCTTGATGTCGATCGGTTTCAGGTCGTTCGCCATGTAGAGCTGATCGGCGGAGGTCAGCAGTTGCAGCGCCTGTGGGGACCTCGTAACAACATCCCGTGCTACCAGGTCAATGTTGTTGACCAGTGCTTCCGACAGATCATCCCGGTAGATGAAGCCCTTGGCACCCAATTGCATAATGTGCTTGATATGCTGTACTTTGAGCTGGTCGCTGATCACAAGGACGCGCACCTGCCCGCAGCAGGACGCCAACCGCAGCAGCCGCGCCTCGATCTCCTTCAACTTCAGACCGCTGGCATCCATCAGTAGGATGTCGGCGCTCCCCGCCTGTTTCACAAAGTCCTGGAAGTTCTTGTAAAACAATAACTTGTAGTGTGCAGGCCTGCTATCGTTAATCAGCCCCTCAATCCCGCTGCGGGTGAACCCATCCGGGACCAGAAGGGCTAATCGTCTTGGTTCCATTTCAATAGCCTCTCATTGACTCCATCTACCATTGCGTGATACGCTCATTTGTTCTAGAGTGCGATAGCTCATGATATTACAACTTTCAAACCTCTGTCAATAGAACACAGGCTATAACACGATTGTGTTGCGGTTAGGGCTTTGTATGTGACACTTCTCTGTCACCGTGCCTGTCAGGGTGACAAAAAAAGCATCAATCTTCGCCAACTTTTTGTCATAAATTACCGCCCGTTTTGGCAAAATTTGCCAGACTTTCACGCCCATTTCCGCTACCCTGAATAAGAACACAAGTTCGTATTTCAGAGAGGTAGCGATGTTATCCGCCACACTTCCGCAAGTCAACGACCGCAACCCCTACCGCGCCATCCGCACACGGCAGGCGTACCTGCGGCTGCTCAATCTGCGCCGCCTGAAGGCACGTCCGGATCGAACTCCCGCTGCGTGCCTGAAGGTAGTGCCATTACAACGGGAGGATGTCCATGAGTCACGCTGACATCACCCTCACTCCACAGGATGCTTATGTGCTGGCACGAGCCATCGTCGGGCTGCCCTACGATGGCGTGCCGCTCAGTCCGCTCACCGGGCTGCTGCTGGCGCATCTTGATCCACAGATGCCCGATGACCTGCAAATCTTGCGCCGGGTACTTGGTCAGCAGTTGATGCTCGAAGTGCTGCGCGTCGATCCCGATGCTGCGCCGCCTGAAGCGCCGTTCCGCAATACCGACCTCAACATCGTGCCCGACCTACCAGAAGACGCACGACTGACGGAGGCGCAGATAAAGGAAGTGACGGATGTCGGGACGTGGCTGGACGACTACGTGCGATGGGCGGGAACCGCCGCCAACGAGACCCCTCTCAACTTCCATATTGGTGCAGGGCTGTACCTGGCGGCGATTGCCGTCGGGCGCAGACTCTACATCCAGACCCCCTGGCGTCAGCAGGTGTTCCCCAACCTCTACATCATGATCGTCGCCGTCTCGACCTACTACCGGAAATCAGCAGGGCTGAGTCTGGCGAATGAGGTGGCACGCCTGTCCATGCCGCACATGATCATGCCGCAGCCCGGATCACCGGAGAACTTCATGTCGATGCTCGGTGGTGTGCTGCCGCCTAACTTCTCCGACATTCCGCAGCAGGATCGCGCCCGTCTGGAAAAGGGCAATCGTTATGCCGCGCAGCGAGGTCTGCTGCGCGACGAGCTGTCTGGCTTATTCAAGTCGATGGGCAAGGACTACATGGCCGGGTTGAAGGAACTCATCATGACACTCTACGACTGTCCGGCCTATCTTGACAGCAACACCAACAACAAGGGGCTGGTTGTTATCCGCGATGCGGCCCTCTCCATTCTGGGGGCAGTGACTCCGGCGGAGCTGGGACACTCGCTCTCGGCAGCGGACTGGCACAACGGCAATCTCGCCCGTTTCAGTCTGCTCACGCCAGAGACCGATTACCGCGAGCGATCCGCGTCATCCGACAGCGAAGCGCCGACTGACCTGGCAGCCCGGCTCAAGCGGCTGCACGAGAAGCTGCCCGAACCAGCTCAACCCAATGCACTGGGCGAGAAAAAACAGTCCGTGGCCTGGTCGCTGGCAGCAGACATCTGGCCGCACGTTCACGCCTATGAGCAGGCATTGCGTGCGATGACCGCGCCCGACTCCAGCCTGGATGACCGCCTGCGTGCCATCTATGGGCGTATGCATGTGCAGGCGATCAAGGTCGCCATCCTGCTGGCGGCGCTTGATTGGGCTGATACCGACGACGCGCCACCTCATCCGAAGGTTACCGCAGCGCACTGGTTCCGGGCACAGACCATCACCGAGGAATGGCGGGCTTCCGCCCACCGCTTGCTGGCGGAACTCGGTGAAAACGAGGAAGTGCGGCTGGAGAACCGCATCCTGGGCTTGCTCAAGACCGCCGGTGGCAGTGCCACCGTGCGCGATCTCTACCGGGCACTTCGCTCCCCGCGCAAACCGGTCATCGAGGCACTTAAAGCCCTCGAACAGGACGGACGAGTCGTCAAAGTCGATCTGCCTCCCAATCCCGGCAAGCGATCTGAAGCTTACCAGCTCTCGGACGAGATGACGGTCGAAGGTAGTTTGTTGTCCGGCACCCGTGACAACTGACGCTAATTGTCACATCGACGGTCAATTACGAGGATGGAGTGAAATGATAACTGATACGACACGAATCAAGGAAAGCTATGACCTGCGACGCATCGTCGAGCAGGATCTGGGACAACCGCCAGTCCGCAGCGGACAGGCCCACCTCTACAAATGTCCCTTCCATAACGAACGTAAGGGCCACAGCCTGGCGGTTTGGGCCGATGGGTACCGCTGCTTTGGCAAATGCGACACATCCGGCGATCTCTTCGACTGGCTGATGACCTACCGGCGGCTGAGTTTTTCCGAAGCCCTGACCGCTCTCGGTGAGTATCGTGATCCAGTGGTGAAGCGCGAAACACGACCCCTCGAGCAGTCTATCGCCACAGAACCACCGTCGTTCGAATGGCAAACATCTGCTCGTGAGGTGGTGTCCATCGCCGAGGACGCGCTCTGGTCATCGGAGGGTGAACGTGCGCTGACTTATCTGCTGGAACGTGGCTTGACCTCGAAGACGATCCGCAAGGCACGGTTGGGTTTTGTCCCCGGTGATTTCCGTGAGTGGCGCGAGATTGCGGGGTTGAACGTGCCCTGTGGCATCACGATCCCCTGGTTGGCTGCCGACACACTGTGGGCGGTCAAGGTGCGCCGTGCTTACGG
>JAIOHN010000647.1 GCA_019912985.1 Anaerolineae bacterium
GGCTGGAAAAAGCAGGGGTGAGCGTGGGCGTGGTCAACAGCATCGTCGGGCGCAAATCCTACCGCGTGCGATTCCAGGGGCAGACCGGTCACGCTGGCACCGCCAGCATGATCGAACGTCGGGATGCGCTTCAGGGTGCCGCCTTATTTATCACCCGCGCCCATGAGCTGGTCCGTACTCAATTCCCGGAAGGCGTGCTCAACTGCGGCGATTTACAGGTGCGCCCGGGGTCCATGACGACCATCCCCGGTGAAGCCAATGTGATTGTCGAGACACGTCATGTGGACGAGGGGCATCTGGCACAGATGGAAGCGGCGCTGCAAATCCTGGCACAGGAATGTGCAGTCGCGGCCCATGTGGATGTCAACTTCGTCTGTACCAATCATATCCCGGCGGCACAGATGGACGAAGGCGTTACAGAGGCTATCGAGCAAGCCTGCGAGATTATCGGTGTATCGCACCTGCGCCTGCCCAGTTACGCCAGCCACAACGCCCAGGTGCTGAGCACCTTTACCCCCAGCGGCATGTTCTTTATCCCCTCCATCAACGGCCTTTCCCACAATCCAGAAGAATTCTCCCGATGGGAAGATATTGTCAACGGCACGAATGTGCTGCTGCACGCTATTATTCATCTGGCAATCAATTTGCCATAGACAGGTGATCTGTTGAGCTGTGAAAGCGATTCGCGTTTCAGAGGATCTCTAAGCGTTGGATTGCGGTCACGATTTCTGGCGGTGTTTTGTGCCGGGCGAGCGAATTCAGCCATATCACATTCTCGCCCGGTTGGTGCAAAATCACCCCGCTCAACTGGCGGAATTGCTTGAGGAAGTCCGCCGCATTCTTAAAGCCGCGCTGCAAGAAGAAAACTTCAGCCTTACGCTCTGCCAGTTGGCGCAGAATGGCCGCTGCGCCGGTCAGATCGCCCTCGTCAATCTTCTGCTCAGCCGCCAGCCACAGTAAGTTGACGATGCTGGGCGGCATCTGACCCACTTTATCGCACAGCACCGCCATCAACTTGCCGATATAGGCTTCGCTGTCCTCGCTGTCCAGTTCGATGCTGCGGATGCGCCGGACTTCGACATTGAAGGGCGTATGCGTCTTGAATGTGACGGTGAGATCCGGCCCGCGCTGCTTCAAAGCAGCGTATTTTTCGTATTCGAGCGTGAAGCGCTTTTCGCGCAGCAGCAGCGCGGCAGTTTCCAATTCCGCGCGCAAATCCTTCATGCCGCTTTCGCCCTCGGCATTTTTCAGTTTGGTGCGGATCTTTGTGCGATAGCTGCTGGCGAATTCCCTGAAGCGGCGCGATTCGCGCACCCAACCCTCAAATTCAGAAGAGAATGTGCTTCTCTTGCCATCAAAGATGTCCTGAAGCAGATCATCAATGGCGCTCATAAGGATTGTCTGCTTTCAACCATTGCCAGTTATCCCTACCGAGTTTTAATAAAGCGCGTTGCCAGCCGTTCCATCGCGGCATCATAGAATTCATGGGTGACGGTGATGGCGTTGTGGCTGGCGATCTCCTTGACATCGTCCGGCACAGCGCCAGAGCCGAACTGAAAGCCATCCACCAGCAGTGGAATAATTGGCTTGTCGAGTACCAGCGCCTCCTTGATCTCGCGGCGCACCCAATCTGATTGCAGCGTGGTCGGCGCGAGGATGGGTACGAAATGATCGCAGCTTCGGATGGCCTGCTCGATAATCTCCGCGAACCGGCCTTCGTCGATGCTGTCCACATCCATAAACACCTGAATACCCTTTTCACGCAGGCTGTCCGCGATGCAGCGCGCCTGTCCCCAACTGGGATCACGGCGGTAGCTGAGAAACACCAACGGCGCTTTGACCTCACTGAAGCGCTGGCGGATGGACAGCAGCAGCGTAATAGCGATGACCGAGAAACCGACGATGGCGATTGCCAGCGGCAGAATCACAGTCGCCATCTGGTCAGCTTCGGTCTGAGGATCGGGTGGTTCGACAGTCACTTCGACTCCGGGCGGGGCTGTTACAGTCACATCCGGCCCAACGTCTGGCGTCGAGAGTCCCGCGCTGCTCAACAGCACAATCGCTGCGCCGATCAACAGCAGAATCACAAGAATAATCAGGATGACGACCCAGGTAGGAATTCGGAAGCGGGCGGAAGCAGCGGCTGGTATGGCAGCTTCGGCTCGCCTGGGGGCAGGCGCAGCAGGTGACGGTGGTTCTGGCGCAGGCGGCGGGGGCTGAAGGGTCTGGTTAATCGCGGAATAGAGCGCAAATAACTGGCGATTGTTATCCAACCCGCTGGAGAGATCAACTGGTGGACTTGTATCCAGCTCCCGTTGAACTTCTGCTCCCGGAGCGATGCCAGCCAGGGTATCCGTCAGCAAGTCTGCGATCACGGCCTGGATCGGCTTGCCCAGGCGCGCTGCTTCTGCCAGGTTCGCCTGAACACGCTCAGAACGCAGCGCGGCAGGCGATTCAACATACAGCACCAGATCGCTGCTGGCGATTTGCTGGCTCGCTGCGGCTGCATCCAGAGACGCCCCCAAAATCACATTGTCGTAGTTTTTTTCCAGCGAAGGAGTCAGCGCCTCGACAAAAGCGCTGTCTGCGGGATCATAGCTTACATAAATCTGAGGCATTGAGCTTATCCATGTGTCGATCGTGCTGCACAAAGGCGCGATTGCGTCACAATCACAGGCGAAAATGACACACGAATTTTATCACATCTCGCAACGGCCTTCGCCGATTGTTAAGAGAATCCGCCGCTCGGATTAACCGCCTGCATCGCTCCTTGACAGCTTCCCTGAAATGAACTATTCTTATATAGTAAGAACATAAGTTCTATCTACCCAGGAGAAAGTGTCATGGCTGTTGAAATTGTGTGGTTGGAAATCCCGGTCAAAGATATTGAACGCGCCGCGAAATTCTATGAAGCGATCTTTGGTGTGAAGTCTGAAATCGGCGATGATGGCACACGCCGCACAGCCACACTAACCGATACCCAGGCGTCAGGTGTCGGCATCTCCCTCAACCAGACAGCAAATTTCGAGCCAAGTAACAAAGGGCCGCTGGCTTATCTAATGTCCGTCAATGACGATATGGATGCTTCGCTGGCGAAGGTTGAACCGGCGGGCGGCAAGGTGATTGAAGCCAAGACTTCCATGGGTCAGGCTGGCTGGTACGGACTTTTTGAAGACACCGAAGGCAATGTCCTCGCGTTTTATTCCACAAAATAAACCTCGCGCTCCCCAGTGGGGAGTAGTTGATGTCGCAACGTAAAAACGCGCCTTTAAGGCGCGTTTTTATTGAATAGCCAATGGTTCTCTACTTGCGGGCTTTGACGAGATCAAACAACTCGCGGGTTTCTCGTGAAGGGCCAATATCAAGCGTGTCGTGCAGCATTTTATCGAGTGTCTGGTATTGATTGATTGCGTCATCAATCATTTCCAGATTCAGATAGATTGTCATGACCTCGCGGTGGATATCTTCGCGCTCCGGAATTTCACGAAGGGCACGCAGGAAGAAGCCTAATGCTTTGCGCAGGTCTTTCTTACGTTTGTTCAGGCGACCCATGCTGATCAACGCCTGCGTGTAAAGCTGGCGCAAGCTCTCGCGGCGTTCTTGCACCCAGTCCATTTCGACTGTGAGCAGGAAGGGCGCACGGTAAAGATCAATCGCGCGGGTCAGCATTTCGTCTTCGCGGTCATCACTGCTGGCGATCATCGCCTGCTCCAGCGCATCCTGGAAATCCGCCACATCGTAATGCCGGAAGACCTTGTCGCTGGGCATGTAAAAACCGCCGCTATAAGAGGTCAATTCATAGTTGGCGTTATCATCAACTTTCATGCTGATCCGTTCGCTGATTTTGCGTTTGGTCACATGAAAGACGTTGGTTGCTTCTTTGATCGTGAGATCGGGCCAGAAGGTGGCAAAAATTTCGTCGCGGGTTACAAGGGGATGATCCATAAAGTAGAAGAAGAGGTTTCTAGGGAGTGCGCCGTCCCAGTTGGTGATCATTTTCCCGTTGACGAGAGCATAACCACGGCCCAGGGAGTACACTTCGAGTGTGGGACGAACATTTTCCTCTACCGTAAACATCACATCATCTTTACGATATTCTGTCCCCAGAACCGCCGCTTCACCGTTGGCAACCATATCGTACCACGGCTGATAGGTCAACCGGCGTGAACTGAACGCCAACTGTGCGTGATCACCTAAGTTGGCGACTGCCGCACGGATAAAACGCGTAAAGTCATCATCCATGGGTGCGCGGTCGAATTCATCAATAAACAGCACGACCTGATGGCTATTTCCGTTGTAGTGGCTTAAGTCGGTGGCAAGCGCCTCGCCCATTGCCTCGGGGCTACCCTTTTCCAGCGTAGGCCGTAGTTGTGTCGAAAACGGTTGCAGTTGATCAAGTTCGTCTGCAAGATCGGTCAACCAGGATTTCAAATTGGTTTCATCTTGCTTAATACGGTAATATAGCAACCCTTTGTCGGCACTTGATAGAAAATGGGTCAAAAAGAGATTACGATAGCTGATCCAGGGATATAAAAGAATGACCTTTTTTCCAACAATTTTCTGTTGGAAATCCTGGTCCGAGACCTTCATTACCTCTCTCGAATTCATGTTTGGCCTTTCCAAGCACACCCTTATTATTAAAGTTGTGCGATGTGAGCAATTGTTTATGAAGACGCAGGGTTATGCCTGTGTCACAATGCCGATAAGAATTTTCAGAAAAACTCCTGAAGCTTAATATGTTAATACATTAGCACAATTAATGCAATAGTTTAAACCGGAATAGGTTACGCAATGTTACATTTTCTTTTCTATTACTAATCCATCTCTTATCGGAGTGTTGGTTGTGGCAAAAAGATTGGGCAATTATGCGTTGCAAATCCAATGGCCTCTCTTGGGGGTTTTAGTCGTCGCTTTTTGGTTTCCACTATCGATACGAGCGGAATGGACCTGGCTGCTGCTGCTGTTCGTGCCGATCATGCTGTTACACTGGTGGTTAGAGAGACGATTGATAAGTACCACGCCTATTGTGGTTTTGTCACTAGTACTCCTAATATTAGGTGTGTTGAATGTCGTTTACGCGCCCTATACATGGGGATTAGTTATGCTGGGCCGCCCCTTGCTAGGCGTGTTGATTATCTACACATTTGTGGAGACATCCCGATTACACGGTAATGTGCGCATACCGCTGCTGATTCTGGTAGGGCTGGCTGTTTTTATCGGCGCGCTGGCCCTGTTCACCACGCAATGGAATGAGAAATCCGCTTCATTTGACTTTCTATTGAATTATCTTCCCCGCTGGCGTGACATCCCCGGGTTCGAAGGCGGCTTTAATGCCAATGAATTGTCGGGTGCGCTGGCGTGGCTGCTGCCACCGATGGCTGGGCTGGCCGTCTATCGCTGGGCACACAAGCTGCCGCGTGTGGGGGTCACGCTGGCGTTTGTGCTCCTGTTCCTGGCATTGATACTCGGACAGGGGCGCATGGCAATTATCGGGACGCTGGTCGCCCTAGCGGTGGTGATTTATCTGTTGGTTCCTACCGGAAAATGGCGACGGATCGCCTGGGTTGCGCTGGTTGCCGTAACTGTTTTTGAGCTTGTGCTGATTTTTAACCCTGCTGAGCGGGAGCGGTTGGAAGCGCGCGACGAGATTAGCTTTACAACCCGTTTGTATATGTGGCAGGCCAGCCTGGAAATTGTACGTGATCATCCACTAACAGGGGTGGGGATGAATATGTACCGGACACGGGTGGTGCGTGACCAGTATCCCGTACCCGGCTATGAAAACCGGGTGCTGCCGCATACCCACAATGAAATGCTGCAACTGGGGACAGACCTGGGAGTGCCGGGGCTTATCCTGTTCGTGGCGTTGGTTGCAGTTGTGGGTTATATGACGTGGGTCTGCTGGCGATCTGGCGATGCCATGGCACGCGCTGTGAGTGTGAGTATGGCGGCGGGATTACTGGCACATGGTATTTTTGGCATGGCTGATGCCATTACCTTCTGGGACCGGTTTGCGTTCGTGCTATGGATCCTATTGGGGATTCTCGCCGCACAGTATACACTGGTTACAGTTTCCCAAAAAACGTAAATTTCTTTCGTTTTTTGCTTTTGGTTTCATGTTATAGTTAGCTGCAAACACACAAAAATCAAACAGTGAGTTCATTGTGTGTCCATTCTTTTGCGATAGGTAGGGCCTAAGTTGTGGTGGATGGCCTACATATAAAACCCAAGACATGGCCTGAGAATACAAATTTTTTTGTGGGCTCCGAAAGCCTTCACCAGAATCTGGGGCCACGCCATATTATCCTGAGACTTGCTGCTCTGATCCCAGCGCTGGTGCTGCTTTTCGTTGGTAGTCACCAGTGGGCAATCACCGGCTCCAGCCTGGGGGCATGGGCTGTTTGCCTCGTCATGTTTGTGACCGGCAGCATCCTTGCTGGGCCGATTGAACGCAATCTCCGGGTAGGCTACCTTAATCTGGCGGTGTTGGTGGTGTGGTTGGCGCTTGGTGTCAAACCAGCACTGCTGCTGTTGATTTTCGGCAGTCTCATCACCGGCATATCGCTGCTGATTTCCCATTTGCCGGTCCCGCTTCTAAGTGCCGTTTCCTATGTAAGCAGTCGCGCGCTTGGTCATATTGTGGTGCTTGGCTTGCCGCTGTTGTTTGCATCAGCGATTTACACGCCCCCCCCACCACTGGTTGAAATTCAATCCGACACCGCCTTCTCGCTGGTGATCGCGCTGCTATTCGATTACACACTGGTCATTGTACTAGGGACGATTTTCTCGACCCGCCTCCGCAATCTGCTGGTGCTTCAACAACATTGGTTGTTAGAGCTTATGGAGCTGGCGCTGGTCCTGCCATTGGTGCTTATTTACAGTCAGGCAGGGATGTGGGTTTTTGCGGTAGTCGTGCTGCTGGTGACCATTCAGGCATACCGTTTTTATCAGGTCGAGCAGTACCGTGACCAACTCTCGCGCCGTGTACGCGAACTCTCTTTGCTGAACAACATCGGCCAATCGACCTCTGCCAATCTGGTGCTGGACGAGGTGCTGCTGAGCATCTATCAACAGGTCAACCGGGTGGTAGATGCCTCTGTGTTTTACATTGCCATCTACGAAGAACGCCAAAAAATGCTGGATTTCCGGCTGGTGATGGCAGGCAAACGATCCGTACATTGGGCTCCCCGCCGGCTCAATGAAGGCCCGCTCGATTACGTCATTCGCCATAAGAAGCCGCTGCGAATTTCGGCGGATGATCGCATGTTAGTGCGCGAAATGGGCGATCTCACGCAATCTGCCCGTTATCTCACCTTTCTCGGGCTGCCATTGATGGTCGGCAGTGAAGTGCTTGGCGTGATGGCAGTTCTCAGTGATCAGACCACGACCGCGTTTGATCAGGACGAAATTCGACTGCTGCAAACCATCGCTAGCCAGGCCGGATTGGCGGTTCGCAATGCGATTCTGTTTACACAGCGAGCAGAGCTGGCGAATAAACTCTCGTATATCAACCAGTCGGTGCAGGATGTTCTATTTAATCCGGACCGTCAGAATGCCCTCAAAGCGGCCTGTGAAACCGCGCAGATGATTACGGAAGCGAACAAGGTCGCGATTTTTCTGCTCAACGAGGACCGCCGCTTCTTCCGACTGGAACATAGTGTTGGCCTGACTCCGGCTCACGAACAGTACTGCCGCGAGCTTATCTATCAGCCGGAGCATTATCAGGGCGGCCCGCTGATTGTCAGCAATCTCAAAGATGATCAGGTCTACGCGGACCTGGGGCTGCGCTATGAATTCCACTCCTTTGCAGAAATCCCCTTGCGATCCAGTTCTGTCGTCCAGGGGATGATGTCCATCTTTTACGACAAACCGCATTACTTCTCGCCATCAGAACTGGATTTACTGGGGATGCTGGCGACACAGGTCAGCGCGATGTTGGACAACGCAGAGGTGTTCCGCGTTCTGGAACAGCAGGCCAAAGAAATGGCGGAGCTGGTGGACCTGGCGCGAATTTCATCCTCTACGATGAAGTTGGATACGTTGCTGAACAACCTCAGCGCCAATCTGAGGCAGATCTTCGATGCTAAATATGTTTCGATCATGCTGGTAAGCCAGGACGAAACCTCGACTCAATTCCTGCTGAATGAGCGCAAAGAGATGACGAAGGTCAATCCCGGTCGCCTGCCAGAGTTGAAAGCGCTGCTCGATTCCCCCGAACCCGCGCCTGTGACGCTGCACCGGATTAACCCGGGACTCTCCTCAAGGGCAGCAATCGTCATGGAGCAGTCACAGGTCGAGACGATGGTCTTCGTACCCATTCTTCTGGAGAATGAGTTGATCGGTGTCGTGGCGATGGGTTTTCGGGAGTTCACGGCATTTTCTTACCTGGACATGCAGTTTGTGACCATGGCAACCAATCAGATTGCAGTCCAGATTCGGAATGTCCAGGAATACGAGAACACGCAAAAAGCGCTGGAACGGGGCCTGGAGCAGATTTCGCTAATTGAGGACATCGCACGTCAGGTCTCCAGTTCGCTCGATTTTAACCAGATTATCCAGCATGTGCTGGAGGCAGCGATGAATGCCGTGCGCGCTGATCTGGTATCGCTGGCACTGCTGACGGAAGGCGGCGACTTCTATGTGATCGAAGAACGCTCCGTAGGACGTGAACTGGAAAAACGCGTCTACGGACTGCCGCGCGAAAGTGGAATTACGGGTCATGTTGCCACCACTGGCAAATTTGAATTGGTTCAGGACAACAATGCTTCCCCCATCTATTTCTCGCATTTTCCAGAAAAATATCAATCTTCACTGGCGGTGCCACTGCTGCATGGGAATGACGCCATTGGCGTCATCAATGTAGAGAGCACATCCCCTCGCTTCTTTACGGAAATGCAGGCCAACTTCCTGCAAAAATTGGCGGAGCACGCGGTCATCAGTATTGATAACGCGCGTTTCCTGGAAGAGCGCCAGTATGAAATTGATGTGTTGACGAGTTTGCGCACGCTGGCGCTGTGGCTGGTGAGCGCAGGGGATACCCGGTCTGTCGCGGAGGCTGTGCTTGAAACCGCAATCAACATCCTACAGGGACGTGCTGCACTCTTAATGGGTTATGACAGCAACAGCAATCAACTGTCCATTCTGGCGCACTCACCCGGTATGAACGATCCCGCCCCGCAAATTATGGAATCTGCACGACAGGCGGTGAAGAATACCAGCGCGCGAGTCCTGGATCAGGATGAGGATACGGCGCTGGTGATCCCGATTCGACGCTCGAACCGGGTGTATGGGGTGTTGTATTTGATTTTTCCAGGCCAGCGTAATCTGCTGGATCGTGATATGAACACGATTGAGCTGCTGGCAAGTCAGGCCGCCGGGCATCTGGAAAACGCCATCCTGCATGAACGCATTCGCGCCGGGCGTGACCAGATGCGCACGATTCTGGATTCCACGCGTGATGGGATGATTCTACTGGATCGCGAGGTGCGGCTGGTGGAAAGCAATGCCGCCGCGCAAAATTTACTTGGCATCCCGGTGGAAGATCATATCGGGGAATATTTCCCGGATACGCTCATGCAATATGTGAAGGAACTGGGCGAAACCGGTTATTCCTCAGACGAAATTCAGAGTATGGCGCGTATCCTGAAGTTGCAGCCGCTGAAGATTACGCGGCGTTATTTCCAGCATAAAACGAAGGACAAACAAGTTTTTATTGAAGAAATTGGCGCGCCAGTGATGGACGATGACAATGAACTAGTCGGGCGTTTGCTGGTCCTGCGTGATGTCACTGAGGAAAAAGAGCTGGAGGCATACCGCGAGGAACTGACGCGGTTGATGGTTCACGACCTGCGCAGTCCGCTGGTGTCGATCATCAATGGGTTGACCACCGTGAACCGGCTGGTCAATACAGACATGACCGCGTTGGATGTGGATGATAGTCGCCAGCTCATGCAGTCCCTCTTAACCAGCGCGAATCGCCTCTCGCGCATGGTGGACAGCCTGCTCGAAATCGCGCGTTTGGAAAGCCGTGAGGTAAAGCTGGAACTCGCACCGGTTCCGCTGCGTGATATGGTTGATATGGCGGCGACCACACTCAACAATTCTATCGAACGACATCATATCGACCTCGTCGTTCAAATCTCCGATGATCTGCCGCTGCTGCGGGTCGACCAGGAAAAAGTGGAACGCGTTTTGATTAATCTGCTGGATAATGCGCTGCGCTATACAGAGGAAAACAGTAAGGTGATGGTCATGGCGAGTGTGAAACGTGGCACCCGGCAGGTTCAGATCAGTGTTGCTGACAGCGGCCCGGGAATCCCGCCACAGGAGCGACACCGCATCTTTGAGAAGTTCCGCCGCGTCCCAGGCCAACAGCCACGGCGCGGACACCGTGGCACTGGTCTTGGGCTGGCACTGGTACGGGCTGTGATTGAAGCACATGGAGGGTCAATCCGCGTCGCGGACAGCGGACCGCTGCCTGGTGCCTGTTTTGTCTTTACCCTGCCGGCTGCTGAATAAAGTCTCGCTAGCTTTCGGTAATCGTTACCGACTCGATCTTATCACCCTGCTCAATCGCATTCACAATTTTCTGACCATCTCCGCCAACTTTGCCGAACACGGCATGTTTCCCATTGAGCCAGGGGGTTTCAACATGCGTAATAAAGAACTGAGAGCCGTTGGTATTTGCGCCAGCGTTTGCCATGCTCAAAATACCGGGGCCATCATGCTTGAGCTGAAGCGCAGAGGGTTCATCGTTCCAGGTGTAGCCAGGGCCGCCGCGCCCGGTACCGGTGGGATCACCACCCTGGACCATAAACGGCGGATTTTTAATGACCCGGTGGAAGATGAGGCCATCGTAAAAGCCATCCTTCGCCAGAAAGACGAAGTTATTGACGGTGATCGGTGCTTGCTCGGCAAAAAGCGTGACGTCAAAATCGCCTTTGCTGGTTTTGAAGTGAGCGGTATAAGACTTGGTCGGGTCAATCTGCATCGACGGTGGGGCCGAATACTGCTTCGCCATAACGTGAACTCCTTGCGTTTAAAGTGAAATCCTCCCAAAGGATAACAGAAAAATAAAGGCCAACGAATGGTCAACCAGCGCATTCTCGTCTGCGACAGGTGGCGCTGTACGCTAAAAATACAAGGAGATTCCAAAATTAAACTTAGAATAAAGAGTTTCTTTATGGCAGGAAACGCGATATTCCCTGATAATGTTTATTGATTCAGGGTTGATAAATTGTATTATAGTTAAGAGAAAGACTCGTTCAACTCTTTGTATCAACTTTTGGCATTTGACACAATGCCCCGGTTTAGGTGAGCAAGTCTTCCTTCGTGCTAAAGTAGAGAGTGTAGGAACATAATCGAGATGGTCAAAGTTTTATACATTGATGATAACTTTGATAATCGTGTTCTAGTGAAGCGCGTTTTGATGGCCTCTGACCTGGAATTTCAATTCTTTGAGGCAGAGAGTGGGCGCACCGGTATCGAGGTGGCGCGCCAGAATATACCAGATGTAATTCTGATGGACATCAGTATGCCTGATATGGATGGACTGACGGCGACCGGGCTGTTACGCCAAATTCCTGAACTTTGCGATATTCCCATCGTCGCACTTACGGCCAACGCCATGCAAGGCGACAAGGAGAAAACCCTGGCCGCCGGGTGTGATGGTTATATTCGCAAACCGGTCGACGTGGATTCATTGCCAGAAGAAGTCTACAGTTATGTGGGGAGCCGCCATTGATGATGAATGAAACCAAGAACGTGACACCCGTAGAGCCAGGAGAGGCGCATGTACTGGTTGTGGAAGATAACGTCCCCAACTTTGTGCTGATCGCGCGGATGCTGGCGTTTATGGGCGTGCAGCGCTGTGAGTGGAAGACATCAGGCTGGCAGGTCGTACAGTTTGCAGACACACTACCGCGCATCGACCTTATCCTGATGGATATACGACTACCCTATGAAGACGGGTATCAGGCGCTGCAGAAAGTGCGAGCAAACCCGCGCCTGCGAGACACGATTGTGTGCGCGGTGACTGCTGAAGCGAGCGAGGACCAGATGAATCGCGCCCAAAAAGCGGGTTTTAACGGTTTTCTGGGCAAGCCGTTAGATCCAGACCGATTTCCTACGCAGATTCGTCGGCTGCTTGCTGGCGAAGAAGTGTGGGAGTGGAAGTAACCAAAGAACGCAGGGTTTGAAAATCCCATAGAGCAGGAGCTTGCCATGATGAGCGCGCCCCGCCTGGATCACATCTTCGGTCTGGTGGTTCAACTGGATCACGAGATGAAAACCGGGCAATCATTATCAGCAGCCTTAGAAAGTGTCTTAAACGCTGCGTTGGGCTGTTTGCCATCGGCCCGCTTTGCCCGTGTTTATCGTTTCGTCAACCAGACTGCCGCGCTGGAAGCGGCGACGGATGGCGCGGCGTCCTCCACAGCCCCCTACACTGCCGATACTGTTTTACATTATGACACTGATAAAGAACTGTGGGTTGTGCCACTGTTTGATGGCGCGCTTGTATTCGGAGTTATGGAAGTCAATACCACCGCCAGCAGCAATGGGACAGGAGACTGGCTGCAGTTGTTGGGGTATCACCTGGCACGGGCTATCGCGACACGTGGCCCCAGTGAACTGGCGACAGAAACATTGAACGAGATTTCCCAGCTGGTGTCCCGTATCCGGATGATTGAGGATGAGCAGACGCTGCTGGATGAAACCTGTCAGGGTGTTGTCCAGCTGCTGCACGTCGACCATGCCAGCGTGACCCTGTTAAGCCCATCAAAGAAACAAGGGGTGATTGTCAGCGAATTCCCAGGTCAGATAATGATCGGGACCTCGATCGAGGTAGAGACCGACCCCACTTACGCTGCGATGATCAACTCCCTCGAGCCGCTGGTCATTAACGATGTACAGTCTTCACCGCTGTTTAGCGACGCAGTTCGCAAAGTATTGAACATGCAGGGCGTGAATGCGAGTATGCTGCTGCCGCTGGCTGGTTCGGATTCATCACTGGTCGGGGCATTGGGCATGGGGCGTTCCAGTGGGGAATTTTCGCCCATTATGATCGGTATTGCACAATTGATCGCCGCACAGTTGGCTGTTGGGCTGCAAGAACTGCGGGCAGCAAAAGACAGAAACCGTGGCGCGAATCAGCTGCGGCATATCAGCCAGTTTGGGCAGATGATCCAGGCGGAGACCACCTTAGACACAATCCTTGAAACCACACTGACCGAAGCCAATGAGGTCATTGATCTGACACGCATGAACATCGTCCTGGCCGAGCCGGATAGCGGGTTATTAGGCACCGTTGCACGCCATCATGATGGTCAGAATTTCCTGATGAGCAACCAACCGCAGCCTGTGGATATGGATCACAGCCTCGCTGCATCTGTGTGGAAAAACGGGGAAATCCAGTATATCCCCGAAATATTGGAAACAACCGCTCTTGAAATGGGGGAGTCGCTGGCCGATATGCGGTCAGTGCTGGGGATACCCATCCAGACGCGCGGACGGATGCTGGGGGTGGTCACCATCGGCTCACGGGAACCGCATGCCTACAACCAGACGGATCTTTTTGTCATGGAACTGATGCTCAATCAACTGGCGATTATGATTGATAACGCCACGGTTTACGCGCGCAGCCAGCGCCTGGTGCGTAACGAAGCCCTGGTCAACGAAATTTCCGCCAATTTACAGCGGCAGTTGGATGTAGAGTCGATGCTGAATGTCACCGTGAACGAACTGGGCAAGGCGCTGGGCGCGCGCCGGGCACGCATTCGGCTGGACATGAGTAAAGACCGCGACAACGGAGTTAATGGAGAGTAAAGGATTTCTCATGAGGCTCACGTTTACGCGCTTCATTGACCGCATTCTGAATATCAACATTTATCAAGGCCGGGTTGCTCAGGACCAGGCCCGTGTGATTTACAGCATCACCGCGATTTTGTTTGTCGCCACCAGCGTCTTTTTCCTGAGCGTGGGTAGTGAGGTGCGCTACACCCTCTTGCCCGGCGCACAGATTTTGCTGATCGTCTACAGCCTGATGCTGGCGACCATCCTGTTCACACGATTTGGTTTTTTGCGCTGGGGCGCGCTGAGCATGATCCTTATGTGGACCATGATCGCAGTGGCCCCGGTGGTTCAGAGCGGTATGTAC
>JAIOHN010000063.1 GCA_019912985.1 Anaerolineae bacterium
GCCATACTAACTATGCAGGCAGAGTCAGCGAGTGTACGCGAGGTCAAACGCGGGTTGATGCAGAAGCTGTTGAGCGGAGAAGTAAGAGTATGACCGATCCCACCCGCCTTAACGAATACAGCCTGAGCGAAAAGCCTGCGATTGATCTGCTGGAGCGCATGGGCTATAGCTACATCCCCGGCGCGAATCTGGCGGGGGAACGCGCCAGCCTGCGCGATGCGGTGCTGCTCGGTCAGCTTGAGGCGGCGATACGGCGCATCAATCCACATTTGAATGAGCAAAATGTGGCGCTGGCAGTGCGGCGAGCGGCGCGGTTGGATGCCACCAGTCTCATGGAAGCCAATGAGAAATTCTATGGCGATCTGGTCAATTACTTCTCTTTACCGCAGGATGTGAACGGCACACGCCAGAGCCTCACAGTGAAGCTGGTTGACTTCGATAACCCGCGTAACAATACTTTCAGTGTCACCAATCAATATGAAGTGTTGGGCGACGTGGATAAGATCATTCCCGACCTGATGATCTTCGTGAACGGGCTGCCGCTGGCGGTCATCGAGTGCAAAAGCCCGACGATTAATCACCCGCTGGAAAACGCCATCAATCAATTGCAGCGCTATCAGGTGCAGGCTCCGCGTTTGTTCGAGCAGGCACAAATTCTGGTCGCCACCTGCGGTGTGTCAGCAGCCTACGCGCCTATCGGGGCGGATGCCCGTTTTTATCTGCGCTGGCGTGATCCCTGGCCGCTCAATCGGGCGCAAATCGCACAGATGGTCGGGCGTGAACCCACGCAGCAGGATATTTTACTGGCGGTTATGTTCGAGCCGTCGCGCCTGCTAGACATCATCCGTAATTTTACCGCTTTCGAATCTGAACGTGGCAAGACGATCAAGAAATTGGCACGTTACCAGCAGTATCGGGCAGTCAACAAAGCGATGGAACGCATCATGCGCGGCAGAACACGCAAAGAACGCGGCGGGATCATCTGGCATACCCAGGGCAGCGGTAAAAGTCTGACGATGCTGTGGCTGGCGCTCAAACTGCGTCGCCCGGAGGAGGCTCAGGCGGAGCGCATGGGTGAGATGACCAATCCGACGGTGCTGGTGATCACTGATCGCCGTGATCTCGATAAGCAGATCACAGGCACGTTTCAAAAGTGTGGCTTTCCTAATCCGGTCCGGGCGGATGGAGTCGCTGATTTGCACCAACTATTGAGTACAGGTGTAGAGAAAACCATCCTGACGACGGTACAGAAGTTTCAGACAAAGCAGGGTGAAACTTATCCCGAACTCTCGCAGGCATCCAACAACGTCGTAGTTATGGTGGATGAGGCTCACCGCACACAATATAAGGGATTGGCGACGAATCTCCGCACTGCGCTGCCCAATGCCATTTTTATCGGCTTCAGTGGCACACCCATTGACAAGAAAGACCGCAGCACCACACGTACTTTTGGCACGTATATCGACACCTATTCCATTCAGCAGGCAGTGGACGATGGCGCAACGCTGGAGATTCGTTACGATCCGCGTTTGCCCCAACTGCACGTCGAAGGGGCGACGCTTGACCAGCTATTTGAGCGTGTATTCAAAGACCTGCCACCGGAGCAGAAGAAGCAGTTAAAACAGCGCTACGCTAACGAACGGGCGATTGCCTCAGCATCGCAGCGGGTGCGTGCCATCTGCATGGATTTGATCGACCACTATGAAACGCATATCGCCCCCAACGGCTTTAAGGCACAGGTGGTTGCTCATGATCGCGCCACCGCCATGCGCTACTATCGCACCCTGATTGAACTCAACGCACCGGAATGTGCGCTGGTGATGTCGCCTTCACCAGATGATGGACAGCGCACGGATTGGCTGCCATATGCCGCCGAGTCACGCGACCAGGAAGACATTAAAGTCCGTTTCCTCAAACCAGATGATTCACTCAAAATCGTCGTCGTATGTGATATGTGGCTGACGGGTTTCGATGCACCCATTGAACAGGTGATGTATCTCGATAGTCCCTTACGAGAACACAACCTGCTGCAAGCAATTGCCCGTGTCAATCGCACGATGGCAGGAAAAGGGTATGGGCTGGTGGTGGATTACTGGGGTATCGCGGCTGATTTGCGTGCCGCGTTGGAGATGTTCAATCCCGAAGATCTCGCCGGTATCCTAAAGCCAATTAACGATGTACAGCAGCTCGCCGAGCGTCACCTGGAAGCCATGCGTTTTTTCGCGCACATCAATCACGACGACCTCTATGCTTGTATCGCCCTGCTTGAACCCGAAGACATCCGCGCCCAATTCGATATTGCCTTTCGCAACTTCTCACAGGTGATGGATATGGTCATGCCTGACCCGGCATCCAATCCCTATCGCGGTGATCTGGCGTGGCTAGGCAAAGTCCGCATGGCGGCACGTAACACCTACCGGGATGAGTCATTTGAGCTATCACCGCTGGGTGAAAAAGTCCGCCGTCTGATTGACGACCATATTCGCGCTGGTCAGATGGAACAACTGCTGCAAGAACCGATTTCGGTGCTAGATGCAAAATTTATTCACTATGTTGAAAGCATCAGCGACCCGCGCGGCAAGGCGCAGGAAGTCGAACACGCTGTCCGCCACGAAATCCGCGTCCGTATGGAGGAAAACCCAGTTGCTTACGACTCTTTGCGCCAGCGGCTGGAAGCTTTGATTGAGGCACACCGCCAGCAGCGCCTCTCTGATCTTGAACTATTGATGGAAGAACTCAAGCTGCGGGATGATCTGGTCGAGATGCAGCGGGGTGATGTTGGGCTGGGGCTGGAAGTCTATGAAAAGCCCTTCTATGACCGTCTGAAAACGGTTTTGCCCGAAGATGTCTCCGAAGAAGTGCTGGCAACACTCGCCCGCGATGTGGTCAAAAAGCTGAACGAACTCGCCGTGATCGACTGGACTGCCCGTGAAGATGTCAAGCGTTATATGCGTCAGCATGTCAAGAGCATTCTTCGCAAAACAACCATCCCGGCCAATGAATTGAATGCAACGACAACGGCACTGGTCAAACTGGCAGAAAGCTGGATTACACCGTGAGCGTAGGGCCGTTAATGCGAAGCCACTCCCGGCGTTCTTCGTAATCAGCGATGATTGACCCAATCCTATCCCAGAACTTAGTCGAATGCTCAGGAACTAACAGGTGACACAGTTCATGCACGACTAGGTAATCAATGATCTGAATTGGAGCCATGATTAAGCGCCAGTTTAGATGAACCGCGCCGCGTGGGGTACAACTTCCCCAGCGCCGATCCATGTCCGTTACCTTGATCTCGCTTGGTTGCAGGTTCAAAAGATCAGCATAGGTACGCACCTGCTCCGTCAACTTATCCTCGGCTCGCTGTTTATACCATGCACGGAATAACTCGCGGATGATGTTTTGACGATCCCAGACTTTCATACCAGGCTGCACCGTTGCTTCAAAGGTGCTGTTTCGCATGACCAGCAGAGGGCGACGTTCAGCACGTTCTGAGACGACCAGGGTATACTGCCGTCCGAGATACAAAAACTTTTCACCCGATACAAATTCTTTTTTAGGGGGGGGCGTTTCAATCGACGCGATTGCATCGAGTTTTTCCATGATCCAGCGCCCTTTTTGCTGAAGCACCTGTTCAACTGATTGTTCGCTCATGCCAGCCGGGGCAGTCACCTCAACGCCATGTTCAAACTCCACTGTGATTTTCACGGATTTGAGCTTACTGCCGTGAAGCAGAGTGTAGTTGATTCTGATTGATCCAAAGGCGAACTGCTTAATCAGCATCCCAATCTATCCGGCTGTAAAATTACATAGAGATTGTCAAAACTGACGGGGCAAAACTGTAGAATTACACGGTTTGAGGCTGCTCACTTTGCTATCCTGACATTGTATATGTATCACACAAGGACAGCAAATTGAATACGCCAACCATAACCCAATACCCACTCACGTTACCACCAACTGAACCACCGAGAGACACCTACTTTTGCATTCGCATGTCAGCAGTGGAGAAAGCCGCCCTTCATACACTGGCGAAGCGGCTGAATACCTCTGCTTCGACGCTGGCACGTCATTTTCTCACTCAGGCGGTGCAGCACTTCAGCCAGGATGAATGGAGCCGCCATGAGCCAAGCGCCTGAGACACTGGAAAAATCCAAAGATGACGGTATCAACCTGGTCAATATCTCAAAAACCCTGCTGCATATCGTTGCACAACTGCGCGAAAAACAGTACACTGGCAGTAAGTCAACCGAGATTGTTTTGCGACAGGCCGAAGTGCTTCAACACTCCGACCTGCCTGACCCGGCGAGTGACGTTACCACCACGCAGGGCTAAGACGCATTGTACAACACGCGCCTTGCTTCTGCCGTATCTAACTCGCAGAGGTAAGGCGTTTTCCATTTACCGAAGAAAGGAGGAACAAGCCAGATGCCACGCTACCAACGCCTACCTAAAGCCCCGGTTGACCCGTATCGCGTTGCTCCCCTGCCCGTAGATCGTCCGGCTGCTGTTTACTATCGTCAATCGTCTGAGGCGCAGATCGGTAACATCTCCACCACCCTGCAAACGGTGGATATGATCGAACACCTGCTGAAGCTCGGCTGGGTGCGCGACAGCATCTACATGATTGATATGGATGCAGGGATCAGCGGCACGAAGAAGATTGAAGACCGTCCGGGTATGTCGCTGCTGTACAACTATATCGAGCATGATCGTATCGGACTGGTCGCCGCACAGGATGTAGACCGCTTCTTCCGCGATGTAACGATGATTCAGACCAATATCTTTCTGGATGCCTGCAAGCGCAAGCATGTGCGGGTGATGACTCCGAGCGTGGTGTATGACTTCAATCACCCGACGATGGGAGCCTACTATCTGAAGATGTTCCGCGAGGAAGCGCAGCGAGCGGCTGACTTTCTGGAGTATCACATCAAGGGACGACTGCACAAAAGTCGGGATTACCTGATCGAGCAGGGACTCTGGGCAGGTCGCACCATTGCGCTGGGCTATATCGTG
>JAIOHN010000005.1 GCA_019912985.1 Anaerolineae bacterium
TGTTTAAACCTATACTTGAACGAGCAAACAAGACATCAGATTTGGCTGCGTCGCTAAAGATACTTCGGGAACTCCCATTTGGCGATTTTGCACTCCTTACCCTCAATGTACCCCAAGAGTACGCGAACTTAAAGCAATCCTTACCACAAATGGCTTCCGACGAAGATCAGCGACAGTGGACCGGTGGAAGTGGAACCGGGCTCCTTCAGCAAACGGTCGATTTTGTAAAAAGTGTACATTTAACAATGTATGAAACCGGTCTAAATCACGATATTGAGAAACGTAAAATATTAGATTTTGGAATGGGTTGGGGGCGGATCATTCGGCTAATGTACTGGCTGTTTGAACCGAGCAATATTTTTGCAGTGGACCCAATGCAATCCTCAATTGATGTATGCCGGGAAAACAACGTTACGGCACATATTGAAAAGGTCAACAACATCGTAACTGAACTACCGTTTGAGGATAAGTTTGACTTAATTTACGCTTTTTCGGTATTTACCCATATAGCCGAGGCATCATCCCAGGCCGCGCAGCAAACCTTGAGACGTCACATCACAGACGATGGCCTCTTTGTGATCACGGTACGGCCAGTAGAATATTGGCAGTTTGTGGGGAGTCAGGGGCAACTTACCAGCGAAGAAGTTGAAGAATTAGTCCAAAGCCACAATACGACAGGCTATTCTTTTAAACCGCATAACAATCGCCCAGATGAGCTTGGAGGCGGCTTATATGGAGATTGTACTTACTCGCTGGAGTATATTGAGGAACACTGGCCGGAGTGGAAAATCGTAAAAGTTGATCGCAACTTTAGTGACTACTTGCAGGTTTACGTGTATTTGCAACCAGTTTAGTGATGAGAGAAGCTTCCCACTTGGAACCAACCATAATTCCCCAAGCAAGAAGCAACACATCATATAATCAAGACATAAAACACTTGTATATGCACATTGGGATGCAAAAAACAGGGACAACTTCGATTCAAAGAGCCATTAGCCAAAACTATCTACAACTCAAACAACTCGGAATTGTATCACCGGAAAGCGGTGTTTATCCGACCATCCGTGCTCACCATGATATTGCCTGGTCACTTTTTGATCTCCCGCCCTTTTATTACCATCCAGAACGCGGTACATACATTGATTTAGTACAAGAGATTAGACAATCATCCGCTACTCAATTCCTCATCTCATCCGAGGAATTCTGTTCTCTTAGCGAAGCAGGAGTTCAAAAACTACGAGATGCATTGGGGGATGATATTCACGTCACGATTATCATCTATTTACGAAATCCTGAACAATGGATCCCCTCTGTCTGGGGGCAGGGAATCCGACTAGGGAAACGATCCGAGACTTTATCAAAATGTATAAAGGATTTAAGTGAGGATTATCTTTATAACCTGGTGCATTTATGGAGCCGTTATTTCAAAAAAGATAATGTTTGCGTTAGAATTTTTGATGAAGTCATTCAGCATCCTGGCTTGATGGAGGATTTTTGGAACGCTATTGAGATTTCCAGTGACGATAGCGCTAGTTTTGCTGTGCCAAGCAACGAGAATGTTTCACCTTCGTACGTGCTCACCGATTTAATCTACCATGTTAACCAACGAATTGATTTTCAAAAGCCAACAATCATAAATAGATCGCTGATTCCACAGTATCATAGATGGCTGTGGCAGTTTGGCCCACATCTGGAAGAAAAATATGGAAAGATCAAACCCATACTCTCACAGGAGGAGCATGAGCTCATCAGGCAAAAGTTTGACTCTCAAAACAAGCGGATTGCACAGGAATTCCTTGGACGCGATGAGTTGTTCCCACATAATGATACAACCTACCCTATAAGTGTAGAGAACAGCATCTCTATTACCCAGGATGATTTGTTTGACCTGCTCGGCTTTATCGGCGAACAGGCTATCACGTATGAAAACTCTGTGCATGCAAAGCTTGCAAACTATGAACAAATTATCAGCCAGCAAAATGAATCGGGTCAACCGGCACTTGCAGAGCAATCATTCGGTCCAATGATCCGTTACGGCTACGCTTATGCAAATCTGAAGCGTTCTCGCTTCTTTCAGATCACCAGCAAAGTGATCAACTTCTGGCAGATCAAGAAAACAACGCGGCTTATAAAAACAGGCAGGTTAGCCGTTCCTCAACTGTTTGATACCACCTGGTACCTTTCAACTTATCCTGAAGTACGACAATCGGGGATGCACTCCTATGTTCACTTTCATTTGTTTGGGTGGTATCAGGGTTATCAGCCAATGCCTTTATTTGATGTCAACTGGTACATATCCCAATATCACGATTTCAATGCAGAAGGGATGAATCCGCTGGAACACTATGAAAAGGTCGGCCAATATCGTGGATACCTACCATGCCCACTTTTCGACCCGCAATGGTATCTAGCAACTTACAACGATGTAAAACAAGCGGATGTCGATCCGCTTTATCACTACTGCTATACCGGTTGGCGTGAGGGTCGCAATCCATCAGCAGCATTCAACACTAACGAATATATTAAGCAAAACCCAGAGGTTGCTGCTACAGAAACTAATCCACTTGCGCACTATTTGCAGAGCGCACACTTCTCACAGAAAGTAAATTCATTTACATCCAACTAATAGGAAACCGTGCAAAATACAACTCCTAAATTAGTATCCCCTGAAAGCGAAACGTGATCGAACATTAATAGGATTATCGCACACAAGGATTACGTATAAGGGAAATGTTAGACCTATACTCGAACAAGCAAACAAGACATCACAATCGATCAGATCAACCCAGAAGAATATATGATCAGTGTACTTACTCGCTGGAGTATATTGAGGAACACTGGACGGAGTGGAAAATCATAAAAGTTGATCGCAACTTTAGTGACCATTTTCAAGTTTACGTGTATTTACGACCAGTTTAATGATGAAAGTAAACTCTCAAATGGAGCAAGCTGTAGATCGGCAAGCAACAAGCATTAGGTCACATAGTCAACACATGAAACACTTGTATATGCACATTGGGATGCACAAAACAGGGACGACATCGATTCAAAGAGCCATTAGCCAAAATTATCTACAACTCAAAGAGCTCGGAATTGTATCACCAGAAAGCGGTGTTTATCCGACAAAAACCCGTGTTCATCACGAACTGGCCTTTTCTCTCATGGATGACCCACCTGCTTATTACCATCCAGAACGCGGAACTTATATTGATTTAGTCCGTGAAATTAAAGAGTCGCCAGCCGATCAATTCCTCATATCATCTGAAGTATTCTGTTATCTAGAGGAAACAGCGATTCAAAGACTGTGCAATGTACTGGGGAATGATATTCACGTCACGATTATTATCTATTTACGAAACCCAGCTCAATGGGTTCTCTCTTCATGGGGGCAAGGAATTCGCATAGGACACGAAACAAAGGCTTTCAGGCAGTATATTGAGGATTTGAACGAAAACCTGTTTTATGACATCATGCAGTTGTGGGCACGATATTTTGGAAAAGAAAATCTTCGAATTCGTATTTATGATGAAGTGATTCAGCACCCTGGCTTGATGGAGGATTTTTGGAACGTTCTTAACATCCCCAGGAGTATCAGCACTGCTTTCGAAACACCAGAAAAGGTAAATGTTTCACCTTCCAACACTTTGACAGAGCTAATCTACCAGATTAACCAAAGAATTGATTTTCAAAAGCCAACAATCATAAATAGACCACTGACTTCACAGTACTATAGATGGCTGTGGCAGTTTGGTCCACATCTGGAAGAAAAATATGGAAAGATCAAACCCATACTCCCGCGGGAAGAGAGTGAACTAATCAGGCAAAAGTTTGACTCGCCAAACAAGCGGATTGCACAGGAATTCCTTGGGTGCGATGAGTTGTTTCCACAAAATGATGCAACCTATCCTATAAGTGTAGAGAACACAGTCACTATCACGCAGGATGACTTTTTTGACCTGCTCGGCTTTATCGGCGAACAGGCCATCACGTATGAAAACTCTGTGCAAGCAAAGCTTGCAGACTATGAACGGACCCTCAAATCGGATCAACTAACACCTGCAGAGCAATCATTCGGTCCAATGATCCGTTATGGCTACGCTTATGCAAATCTGAAGCGTTCTCGCTTCTTTCAGATCACCAGCAAAGTGATCGACTTCTGGCAGATCAAGAAAACAACGCGGCTTATTACAACAGGCAGGTTAGAAATCCCTCAGTTGTTCGATACCACCTGGTACCTTTCAACGTATCCTGAAGTACGAAAGTCAGGGATGCATCCCTATGTTCATTTTCATTTGTTTGGATGGTATCAGGGCTTCCAGCCAATGCCTTTATTTGATGTCAACTGGTACATATCCCAATATCATGATTTCAATGCAGAAGGGATGAATCCGCTGGAGCACTATGAAAAGGTCGGCCAATATCATGGATACCTACCATACCCGTTTTCAACCCAAAATGGCATCTAGCAACTTATAACGATGTACAACAAGCGGATGTCGACCCGCTCTATCACTACTGCTATACCAGTTAGCGTGCAGGGCGTAATCCATCGCCCAGATTTGACACTGCCCAGTATCTAGAAGCTAACCCTGATCTCCTGGAAAAGGATATTAACCCGCTCGCACACTATATGAACCAGCGCAAGCTTGAGCGAACACGTCCTCAATAAGAGGCAAAAGCTCCATTCCTAAAAATTCGTCGTCGAAACTGACATTGGATTAATGCTCGTCAATCCAGACTAGAATATTGGATTACAGAATTATTGGTTGTGCGGTAAGGGGAGTTTCACCTCCACGCGGGTCCCTTTATCTTGTGCCGAGCGTATCCGTATAGTGCCACCATGAATATCCACCACACGTTGTGCCAGATTTAGGCCCAAGCCGGTACCCTGCTGCTCCTGACTTTCTCGCCCAATCTGGTAAAAGGCTTCTGTCGCCCGATCCAATTGATCCTCTGGCATGCCTATTCCTGCATCTGTGACGCTAATCCAGGCCCAATCCTCATCTTGCCAAAGCGAAATTACAACATCACCACCCTTCGAAGAGAACTTGAGCGCGTTGCTGATAATTTCCGCCAATGCGTGTTGCAAAGCGGGTCGATCAGCAACCACCTGAATCCCTTTTTCCGAATTCTCAAAACGAATATTCGCCTTTGTTTCACGATAAACAAACCTTTGAGCCAGCTTCGCCGCACTCTCTAGTAGAGGACCTAAGACGATCAAAAGGCCATATTCCGTAATCTCTTCTCGATTTAAAAGATTGGCCTCAAGTGAGGAGAAAAGCGTCATCTGTTCAACTACATGGCCCATACGCTGACTGCCATAAGCCAGGGAGCTCATCATTTCTTCCAGATCCTGAGGAGACATACTATCAAGATAATCAGACAACATGGACTGAACAAAGGAAATCGAAATCAGTGGGGTGCGCAGTTCATGGGAAATCGTATGTGCCAGTTGCTGTTTTAGTTCCTCGACCTGTACATTGCTGACATCCGCGACGACAGTATGTCTTTGCAACCGCGATTTGACCGCCGCCAGCAGCTCGGCATTCGTAAACGGTTTGGTCAGGTAATCGTCAGCCCCCAGCTCCATCCCATGACGCATAAAGTTTCTCTCTACCTTGGCGGTAAGAAAGATCAAGGGTACGGCGGCGGTCGAAGGATTCTGGCGCAAACTATCAAGCACACTGTAACCATCCAGCTCAGGCATTGATATATCTGAAATGATCAGGTCCGGCTTAAAATCCTGTACCATTTGTAAGCCTACCCGTCCATCCGGTGCACCTACAGCATGAAAACTCTCGAAAGACAGGGTTTCCAATATCTCTTCCAACAAAGGTTGTTCATCTTCAATTACGAGAATTTTCTTCATGAGATTGATCGTCCTTTTCCTGAGGGATGGTAACTGTGAATGTAGTGCCTTCGCCCACTTTGCTTGAGAACGTGATTTGCCCTCCGTGCAATTCGGCTGCATGTTTGGTAATGGCTAAGCCGAGGCCTGTGCCAGCAATGGTGCCAACATTACTCGCCCGGTGAAACGGTTGGAACAACTGTTGATAGTCTGATTCAGGGATACCCATTCCTTCATCACGGATGGACAACTCAATTTGTCGTTCTTCGAATTTGAGGTTAAGCGTGACAGGTCGGTCTGCAGGGGAATACTTGATCGCATTCGAGAGCAAGTTTGTGATGACCTGGCGCATCAGCTTTTCATCGAAAAGTATTTCCTCAGGATGGCCGGTACAGTTGTAGATAATCTGATTTGTTCTGTGTAATGACCGAAATTGTTCAACGATTCGCAAGCAAAAGGCATGTAAGTCCATCAGTGTAGGATTAAACTGAATAATGCCCGCTTCCGTTCGGCCAATGGTGAGCACATCGTCGAGCAGGTTAGTCATATGGTCGATCTGGGTACGCACTTTACTGACCTGCTTTGCCCGTTGCTCGACAGTCATCCGCTCGAAATAATCATGAAGGTTGTTGCTGGCACTGAGAATGGTCGCCAGTGGAGTGCGAAATTCGTGGGATACCATCGACACAAAGCGCGACTTCAGTGTGTAAAGTTCATGTAACTCCGTGAGCTGCTGCTGAACAGCCGTGTACAATTGCGCATTTGTAATGGCTGCGGCCACACGAGTCGTGATCAATTGGGCGAACTCATGCACTGCCATGGTAAACCGCTCTGGCTTTCGGGTTTCCAAACAAAGGACGCCGATGAGTCCATTTCGTGATAAAAGCGGAATCGCCATTTGCGCACGAATATCTGGAATGACCGAGTGGCAGCCTGCTGCTTCGATATCCAACACAAACTCGGGCCGGTGTTCCTGGATGACTCGACCTACAATGCCCGCCTGGGGATCACAATAAGGGATGGGTTCAGCACCACTATAGTCGCCGATCGCCTGGGC
Source organism: Anaerolineae bacterium (assembly GCA_019912985.1). Lineage (GTDB taxonomy): Bacteria > Chloroflexota > Anaerolineae > Aggregatilineales > Phototrophicaceae > JAIOHN01. Next base: position 6,906 of record JAIOHN010000005.1, read on the forward strand.
AATCGCCATCTGGTCATTACGCTGGGCAAGACCGATAAAGCCACTATCTGCATGGCTCAAACGCACGATTTGATCCAACGCCATTGTAAGAATATAGTCGATGTCCAGCGCATCCATGAGCTCAATATCGACTCGCTGGAGGACAGTAAGCTGCTCCAGTCGCAAGCTGAGTTCATTCTCAGCACGCTTCCGCTTTGTGATATCGCGCACATTCCCTTGAAAGCCTGTGGTAACCCCATTCTCAACAATGCTCACGACGGTCTGTTCGGCCCAAAATTCTTGACCGTTTTTCGTGACCACAGGGAATTCCAGGGTGGTTTCGCTGACCTGGTTCTGAAGCTGATTGGCATAAAATGCCTGGACACGGTCCTTCCAATCTTCAGACACAAAGGTGGTAAAACGTTTGCCAATCACTTCTTCAGGAGTATATCCCAGCAGCGTGTACGCGCGCGGATTCACATAGGTGAAATAGCCATCCCGATCTATCAGGTAGATAATGTCCCCTGCCGCCTCAATCAGCCGGCGATAATGTTGCAGGGTGATCATATCTTCTTGACAGGTACAATTCTTCACGATGTCATCAATCTGTTTCATTGCTATTTGAGCCTGAACCACGTGTACATGCCAGCATAACCCAGTTTGTCCCTCGGTAAGTTGATTAGATTGTATTACAAGATTTCCAAACCTTTCATTTAGAATGATCGGATTTTAGCCTTCAATACTAAATTGCATGTCATAGTGACTGCGACCCCGTTGTAAACAAATGATTTCTATCGGATTAAGAAGATTTAACTCGCTCTTCACCTTGTTTAACGCCCTGTTTTTCAGGGCTTCAACTTCCCTTGTTACCTTCCTGCCTGGATCAACATTTCAATCTCGCATAGCAAGGAGTAACAAATGCAAAACCATTTAAAAAGATTGATGACTAGCCTCGTTGCGCTCTTATTGTTGGCAGGCTTCGTCCAGGTGAATGCTCAGGATGCGCCGCAAGTCCTGATTCTGCCTGTCGATGGTGCGCAGTTTCTGCCAGGAGCCCTTTTCGACCTTCGAATCGAAGTGCATGCAGATGCGCTGCCGGATGACTTTGCTGTCACCGTGAACGGCGAGGATGCTAGCACTTTCTTTGGCTCCGAGGGTGAAACGACCGGCTGGACCGCTGAAGAAAGCTTGATCGGCACCGCTGCCCAGGCTGTGACCTGGCGCGCCCTGGAAGCACCAGCACCAGGTGACTATGCAGTTGAAGTGACTGCTGGTGGCGAGACTCACAGCGTGACCTGGACCGTGCGTGAGCCGAGTGCCGGCGGTGCAAAGAATGTCATTCTCTTCATCGCAGATGGTGGCTCGGTTGCCATCAACACAGCAACCCGCCTGATCTCACGGGGTATGGTGGAAGGCCGTTACAATGACCGCCTCTCCTTCGAAAACTGGGAAGAACTGGGTCTGGTAAGCACCTCTGGCTTGGACAGCATCATCACCGACAGCGCGAACAGTGCCAGTGCCTATAACACCGGTCACAAGAGCGCAGTCAATGCCACAGGCATTTATCCCGATACCTCTGCAAATGCGTTCGATGATCCAGAGGTTGAAACCCTGGCTGCCATGCTCAAACGCGTGCGCGGGATGTCAATCGGCATCGTCACCACTGCAGAATATGTTGATGCGACTCCCGCTGCGGTCTGGGCGCATTCACGCCAGCGTAACGGCACCACCCGCTCCGACTATGCTCTGCAAATCATCGGTGAAGGCGTCATCGCAGATCAGGTCCCCGAACTGATGCCGGAAGTGATCCTGGGTGGTGGCGCGAGCTATCTGCTGCCTCAGAGTACAGAAGGTTCAGGCCGTGGGGATGATGTTGATGTGGCCGCGCTGTACGAAGCCGCTGGTTACACGCTGGTCGAAAATGCGACCCAGCTTGACGAAGCGGTCGCAGAAAGTGTCCCCATGCTGGCCGGGTTCTTCCACACAGGTAACATGGATGTGTGGCTGGATCGCAACGTTTATACGGAAAACCTGGGCAACTTCACTGATCAGCCAGGTCTGGTTGATATGACTCTGGCCGCGCTCAATGTCCTCGGCCAGAACGAAAACGGCTTCTATCTGGAAGTCGAAGCCGCCAGTGTGGACAAAGCGCTGCACCCGATGGACTTTGATCGTGGCATTGGCGACATGATTGAAATGGATCGCACGATTGCCGCCACGATGGAATGGCTGGAAGCCAATGGGATGCTGGAAGACACACTGCTGGTCTTCGTGCCGGATCACGCTCACAGCTTCGATGTGTTCGGCACCGTTGACGTGCAGGCCTTCAACGCAGCCGAAGATCTCAATGGCAAACGCGACGCGATTAAAACTTATGCGGATGCCGGTTATCCCGACTACGTAGATGAAAACGGCGATTACTTCCCGGATAGCTGGGTTGTGGATCATACACTGGCGTGGGGTAAGGTCGATAACCCAACGTTCACCGAAGATTATCAGGTGAGCCCGGTCTATCGCACACCTGCAATCCGCGATGAGAATGGTGTCTATATCGACAACCCCGAAGATGATCCCAACGGCATCCCGCTGGGTGGTAATCTGTCCACTGGTTCCAGCACCAGCGTCCACACCCTTCAGGACGTGCCGGTCTGGGCGCAGGGTCCCGGCTCGGAGCATTTCGGCGGCAGCATTGAAAATGTCGAGATTTTCTTCGGCATGGCGAATGCACTGGGTCTGAATCCCGCCGGGGAATAAGTA
>JAIOHN010000064.1 GCA_019912985.1 Anaerolineae bacterium
GCTGATAGTGATCGCAAATTCGCCGCCAGCAACCTGTCCTATTTCTTTCTCATGGGACAGCTTGGGCTGGCGCTTGGCCCGGCGCTCTCTGGCCTCCTGCTGAATCAGGCGACGACCAACAACGCAATTTTCGCCAGTGGACTTGGCCCGTCGCTGGCTGGATCGTTTATGGAACGCGGCACGGTGTCACCGATTTTTCTGCTGGCGGTGCTGGCGATTCCTGGTGTCATCCTGATGGCGTTCCTGCTGCCGACCAGCCTGCATCATAAACAAAGCAAAAGTCAAAGTCATGCAACTGCGGAAAGTGAAGCTTCTGACAAGCTGCCTTTTCCGGTCAGTGCCTTTATTATCCTGGTGGTGATGGTCACTCTGCGCAGCCTGGCGCAGCCCGGATCGGTCAATTTCATCCCGGTATTGTTCCAGCAAAAAGGGTGGTCACCCGCACAGTATGGCCTGATTACCGGCTCATTCTGGCTGGCGTCGGGTCTGGCTGGTGTGATTTTTGGCAATCTGGCAGACCGCTATGACCGACGGCGCATTATCGCCATCAGTCTGACGCTTTCCGCGCCTGCCTTTTTCCTGCTGCCGCTGGTTGATGGCTCGCTGGCATTTTTGTTGGCGATCGCTGCGGGCGGACTCAGCGGTGGCTCACACAGCATTATCGTAGTCCTGGCGCAGAGTTTGATGCCGCGCGCACGGGCGTTTGCCTCCGGCATGATTTTGGGCCTGATCTTTGGCACGGGTGCGATTGGCAACTTTTTGATCGGCTGGTTATCCGAGGTCATTGGGCTGGGCAACGCTTTCCACCTTGTCGCGGGCTTAATTGTCGTCGCGGGTTTGCTGGCGCTGGCGCTGCCAGGACAGCGTCGTACTTCCATCGTGCTGCCAGAGACAGCGGAAGCGCTGGAAGCCTCGGCGTGAGTTGATCGCGCTCATTTATCCATGCTACAAACCTCAAAATCGTCGTTTTACCGCTTCATTGAGAATTGTGGTTTGCGGTTTCTTAGAAATTCACGTTAAAATAAAACTAGAAATTATCCCATATCTGACATTTTCGTCATTTCGGAGGTGTGGCCGTGAGTCGTTGGCCAAACAAATATGTAATCGGCCTCACGGGGAACATTGCTGTCGGAAAGAGTGTGGTGCGACAGATGTTGCAGCACTTAGGTGCTTATACCATTGATGCCGATGGTCTGTCCCATCAGGCTATGCAGCCCGGCGCACCGGCCTACAAACCGATAGTAGAAGCCTTTGGGCAGTTTATTCTCGATCAAGACAATCGGATTAACCGCGCCCTGTTGGGTAACATTGTCTTCTCGAACAAAGTGGCACTGGCAAAACTTGAAGCCATTATTCATCCCATCGTCGGGCAGGCAATCAACACGCTGGTGTCTCGATCCAAACAGCGCGTGATCGTGATCGAGGCGATCAAGCTGCTGGAAGGTGATCTGGCGGCTTCTGTGGATTCGATCTGGGTTGTCAACGCTTCTCCGCAGGCGCAGTACCAGCGGCTGATTCAAAAACGAAAACTGTCTGAGGCGGATGCCAAGCAGCGCATTCTCTCGCAGAACTCGCAGCAGGAAAAGCTGACGAAAGCGGACGTGGTCATCAATAACAGTGGGAATGCCGAAGAAACCTGGAAACAGGTGCAGGCGGAGTGGGCCAAGATCCGCACGAAGCTGACTGGTGGTGCGCCAACCGCGACGCCTGCGGCCCAGCCACAGGCGGCACAACCCCAGGCCGCTCGTCCTGCTGCCGCACCCGCTGTACCCGCAGGAGCGCTCAAGGTTGAGATCAAGCGTGGAATGCCGGGCAATGCCGAGATTATCGCCAACTTCATCACTGAGTCCACCGCGCATACTGTCTCGCGTATGGATATCATGCTGGCCTTCGGCCAGAAGAGTTATCTGTTGGCCCATGGGCCGAATGATCATGTGGTGGGTTTGATCGGCTGGCAGGTGGAAAATCTGATTACCCGTGCCGATGAATTTTATCTGGCTCCCAATGTTCCGCCGGGGCCTGTCGTCTCCGGGTTGGTGAATGCCATCGAAGAAGCGTCGAAGGCGCTGCAAAGCGAAGTCGGTTTTATCTTCCTGCCACCAGAAACGAGCCAGGATATTCTCCAGCCGTTCTTAAGCAAAGGGTATGAAACCACTACGATTAAAGACATCAAGATCCCGGCATGGCGTGAGGCTGTGCAGGAGATGGTGACTTCTGATACGCCTTATACGATCCTTATCAAGAAACTGCGCGAAGACCGGGTGTTGCAACCGCTTTAAGCGCTGAAGTGAGTCTTGTTATTCGACAGCAGGCGGTTTAAGATCGACCCCTGCTGTTTTTTGTGAAAAAGTCTCGGGCTATGAACGAAAACACAAATCGTCTCCAAAATATCCCTGGTATCCGCTGGGCGCTTGTCCATCCCCGACTGGCTGCATGGATTGTGCTGTCGTTGGGCATGGTTATCCTGCTGGTCATTGAAGCCCGCGATGTTGGACTGCTGGCGACGCAATGGGCGGCGCTGGTGGTGGCCTGTGTGTTGGTGGCCGGAGCCTGTGTCTGGATCATTAGCTGGGAAGATGCCGACGAAGAGGTGGAACCCAGCAGCACAGAAACCGCCGATTCTACCGACTCCTCAGAAAATCAGATTTAGCCCGCTTCATTAAGCTGATTTGATCACGCCTGATTGGTGACCTTGTGGCCGATCAGGCGTTTTGATTGTAGACCGCTTTTCAATGTCCTATAAGCTGCCAAACCTAATCGTCGGGCGCTCCTTCGCCTTCGGACGGGCCATCTGGAATGGAACGATTGGGTTCTGCATCGGGCAGCGGTGGTACGGGTTTTGAGTCGAGCCGTTCTTGAGAATCCGTTTCCAGGCGCAGCTGGCCGTTTTCACCCGGGGCAAAGGCCATGTTTTCGATATACAACGACCGGCTGGGGAACGCCATGCTCAGGCCCAGGTTTTCGACGATCTCCATCACCTGGAGGTTGATTTCTTCTGTGAATCCCTGGAATGCTCCCCAGTTTGGCTCATAGGCCTCCGCAATGATGCGGATCTGAAGGGCGCTATCGCCAAAGTTGACAAAATGGACGATGACGCTCTCAGGGTTCACCTTTTCGTGATTCACCAGCAGATCGCGTATTTGCGCGACGAGCACGCGCATTTGCGCGGCTGAGGTGCTGTAGGTGACGCCAAGCACAAAATCCAGCCGCCGCTTGGTCAACCGTGACCAGTTGACGATGGCATCATTCGCCAGCTTGGAATTAGGCACCGTGACGAATGCCTGGTCAAGCTGGCGAATACGGGTCGTGCGCGATCCTACACGGTCGACAATGCCCTCGACATCCGGCGTTTTGATATATTCGCCAACCACAAAAGGCCGGTCGCTGACGATGGTGCTGAAGGCGAAAAGATTGGCGACTGTATCCTGTGCGGCCAGCGAAATGCCAAGCGTACCGACGCCCAGCCCGGCAATCAGAGCGCTAATGTCAAATTGCCACTCCTGCAAAATGATCAGCCCGGCAAAGATGATGATCAGGATACGCAGCACCGTCTTGAGAAAGGGGATGAGCTGCTCGTCAATGCTAATGCCTGTGATCGTGCGCAGCCGGGGCGATGAGTTGGTGATCAGCCCGGACAGATTATAAACTGCCGTCGCGATGCCAACGATGACCAGGGTGCGTGTGAGGTGTGACACAAAGGTGTTGGTCGTTCGGTCTGTTTCCAGGATGGCCGCGGCGAGACCGGTTCCCAATGCGACCACAAGGATACGAATGGGCAGTTCAAGGCTATCCACGACCAGATTGGCGGTGCCACCGTTTTGCCGCCGTTCAATAAAGGCACGAATGGGCTGGAAGATCAGCCAGGTGAGCGCACTGCGCAGCAGCCAGATCACCAGCACCGTCACCAGGGCAAGTAGGACTCGGATGATGGTGTAACGTACTTCTGGGCTAAGGCTTCTCAGGAAATCCAGTTCAATCATGCGGCTTTATACCCTCTGCTTTGATTTAATTTACTAATATTTCATAAAATTCATGGAATTAAAAGCGTTTATGTATTAAGATGTTGTTTATTGTAATCAATTCTAAAACAAGGGTTGCGCCATGTATGTGGATAAAGACTATTGTGAAGTGGATGAGCTAAGCACCTGCCCGATCTGCCACAAGCTGTTCTTGCAGGAGAAAAAGCTCTACCTGCACATCATGCATGTGCATCCTCATAGTCAGCAGTTTGCTTTTGATCTCCAGGCGGATATGTACAAACGCTGGCAGGATCGCCTGCCCCGGGCGCAGCACTAGATCAGAAATAAAGACGCAGGGCGATTGTGCAATCGCCCTGCGTTTCTCCGCTCTCAGCACGTTAGCTTCAACGTGATTGAGCATCCATCACTGCGATTGCAGTCATTGCGACAATATCTTTCACATCATCACCAGCTTGCAGGACATGCACAGGCGCGCCAGCACCGAGCACGATCGGGCCGATCGCTTCCGCTTCTGTCAGCCGGTCCAGCAGTTTGTAGGCGATGTTGGCTGATCCCAGATCCGGGAACACCAGCACATTCGCTTCTTTTATGCGGCTAAATGGATACCGCTCGTCAATAATACTGGCAACCACGGCGGTGTCGGCCTGCATTTCGCCATCAATGTTGATGTCCGGACGACGTTCCAGCACGAGATCCACCGCTTCCTGCGATTTCCGCGACTGCGGATGGGGCGTGCTGCCAAAGTTGGAGAAGGACAGCATGGCGACTCGTGGTTCAATATCCAACGACTTCGCGAAGTCAGCCGCCAGAATAGCAATTTCGGCAAGTGTCTCCGCATCCGGCGTGATGTTGATGGTGGTATCAGCAAAGACGTAAATCTGGCCTTTGACGATCATCAGGTAGACACCCGCAGCGCGTTTGACGCCGGGCCGTGTGCCAAAAATCTCCAATGCTGGCCGCATGATGTCGGGGTATTCGTGCGAGAGGCCGCTGATGAAGCAGTCGGCATCACCCATTTTGACCATCATCAGCCCATAATGTGTACGGCCATGAATCATGCTGTCCGCCCGTGCGCGGCTGACGCCCTTGCGCTCACGCAGCTTCAAATATGCCTGCTCGTAAGCGTCGGCTTCGGCCAGGTGCGGCGTGATAATCTGCGGGTCGAAGTTTTTCAGGCCCAGTTCTTCGATCACCCGCTGCACAGCGGCTTTTTCTGCCAGCAGAATCGGCGTACCAATGCCTTCTTCCTGAATCTGGTATGCGGCGCGCACGATCTTGGGATGCTCACCCTCGCCATAGACCACACGCATTTTCTTCGAACTCATCCGCGCTTTGCTGATGATGTTGTTCCGCACCAATTGGCCCGGACCCTGGCGGCGAATTAATTCCTCGGCGTAGGTGTCGATGTTGATTTCGCGGCGTGCTGCGCCACTTTTCATTGCGGCTTCAGCGACAGCTGGCGCGACCCACAGCAGCACACGTGAATCAAGCGGCTTGGGGATAAGATAATCGCGCCCAAAGCGCAGGGAGTTGAGACCGTAAGCCGTCAACACGCTGTCCGGCACATCTTCATGCGCCAATGCCGCCAGCGCTTTGGTAGCGGCCATCTTCATTTCTTCGTTGATTTGCCGCGCATACACATCCAGCGCACCACGGAACAGGAAGGGGAAGCCAAGGACATTGTTGACCTGATTTGAATAGTCGCTGCGCCCGGTGCAAACAATCGCATCGGGTCGCACTGCCAATGCTTCTTCCGGCATAATTTCCGGTGTGGGGTTCGCCAGCGCCAGAATAATGGGGTCTTTCGCCATTTTCTTGACCATCTCAGGCTTCAGCACGCCAGCAGCCGACAGGCCCAGGAACACATCTGCACCTTCGATGGCATCATCCAGCGTACGAGCCTCGGTGTAATTGGCGAAGCGGACTTTATATTCATTCAATCCTTCTTCGCGCCCGGCAAAAATGACACCCTTCGAGTCGATCATCAGGATATTCTCGCGATTGACGCCCAGATTGATGTAAAACTCGCCGGTTGCGATTGCGCTTGCGCCAGCGCCGGAAATCACGACTTTGAGATCGCTCAGGTCTTTGCCAATCACCTCACAGGCGTTGATTAACGCCGCACCAGAGATAATGGCTGTGCCGTGCTGGTCATCATGGAAGACAGGAATATCC
>JAIOHN010000648.1 GCA_019912985.1 Anaerolineae bacterium
GCCAGTGCGATTGAACTCGCGCCAGCAGCACATCATCTTGGGCACGGCGGAGATCGAAATGCCGAATGCCAGAAGCACGGCCCATGTGATAAAGCCATGTGGAGATTTCCACCTCATCATCCAGCAGGGCAGGCTGGATATATTCGATGCGATGACGCTGAAACACCGCGCCAAGCCCCTGTTCTGCGGCTCGCTCGAATGACCAGTGATAATGTGCGCCTGTCTGGATGCCAGCGTCCTCGATGTAGTTGATATAAGCGGCGTTATTGAGGTGCTGCGCGCCGTCAATATCGCGCCATTCGACACGGTGGCGCAGCCGGAACGCGCCTGCTGGCGCAGGCGGTGGCTCCGGGAATGGAGTACGTGGCATCCTCTCCAATGTTTCGCCACCGCTGAATGCGGCAGCCATCTCCGGTGGAATACGGGCGGCGCGACTGCTGTCTCGCTCCATGTACACCCAATCCGTGTGCGCCTTAGCGACCAATTCCTCTGACCCACTGCGGCGAAATTCATAGTGCCGAACAGAGCGCACCTGCCGGAAATCTGCGACCCAGGTCTTGATTTCGACCTGATCGCCATAATGCAAGGGGCGCATGTATTCGATCTCTGTCTCGTGCGCCAGCCACAGATAACCCATCGCTTCGTAGCGTTCTTTTGCATAGCCGACTGCGGCGGAAGCGTCGAAGGCTGCTTCCTGCATCAACCGCAGATAATTGGCGTTGTTGAGATGCCCATAAGCATCGCACTCATAGTAGCGGATCGTAAATGTGCTGGTGTGTGTTGGAATCATGCTGGTTCTATTCTTTGAAGCACCGATATTGCAGGATTCTAACGCGGATGCTGTATAATAACAGGCAGTTATGGGGATGAATTAGTTTCGACGGGGGATGCTGTCCAGCGAGTAGCGCAAAGGCCCATCGTGCAAACGTGAAAACTGGACGTGAACGGTATATCCTCGGACGCGCGGGCAGTACGCGCCATCTCCACACAAGCTGCAAAAACGCCGGGTCATTAACCTGGCGTTTTTGCAACAACACATTAAGGGGGAAGGGGATTATTTCCGTATGATGGCTTTATTTTCTTACCCATGACTAACAGGAAAATGATCACCAGATTATAGGTATATGAGAGCAAACAGGAATCAAAAACGACGAGTGCGTAAGCCTCGTCGTTTGTTTTTCTAGAGTAAATCCAGTGTGGACTGGCGAATGCCTTTCCACAACTTGCGATAATTGGTCGTGATTTTGCCAAAGTGAGCGTAATCCCAGATTTCATCGGCAATATCAAACACGGCGTTAGGCCGGGCGAGGTCGTGTGCTCGCTGAGAGCGAGCTTTCAGCGCTGCCGGGCCTTCTGACAGCCAGCTTTGTAGTGCCTGTCCCACTTCGCGTGGTGTGGGGGCGAATACGCCGATGTTGTTATCCACCACATATTCGACATTGCCGGTTTCCTGCCCCGGAATAGCATCATAAAGGATCATGGGCAGCCCGGCGATGGCGGCTTCGGTGATTGTGGCTGGCCCGGCCTTGGTCACCAGAATATCAGCTGCGGCCATCAGACTCGGCATGTCTTTGACAAAGGGATAGACGATAGTTGGCTGATTCCAATGGGCCGCTTCCAGATTGGCCTTGAGCTGTTTGTTATGCCCGGCGATGATTATGAGCTGGCATTTCAGATGGCGGGCGTTGATCTCACGCGCTGTTTTGTAAATCGGCCCCATGCCTTCGCCACCGCCGACCAGCACCACGGCAGGTAACTCTGGGTCCCATCCTAACTGCTGACGCGCCTCATCCTTGTTCTTCAAGCTGCGTACGAAACGCGGATGCACAGGCAGGCCGGTGGTGCGTAACTGAATTTTCTCCAGGCCGGATTCCAGCCCACGCTCGTAAGCGGATTGGGTGGGTACCAGGCAGCGTTCGCAGCGCCGGTCATACCAGAAATGATGAGTCGAAACCAGATCGGTCACGACCACCACAAACGGCGGGCGGCGTTCAAAGTGGGTAAGGGCGCGCATGGTCGGTTGGGTAATCACGGAATGCACACTGACCACCACATCCGCCGGATGTTCGCGGAACATACGCTTCAGACCACGTTCGATGGTGGGATACATGGTGTTAGAGAGAATATAGGCGCGGCGCGGAGTGTTCGAGAGATTGTAGCCTGCGCCCCAGGAATTCTTGCTGCGGTTAATCCACCAGGGATAAAACTCAGGCATATACTTCCATGGCGGCGGGGAGTAATCACGAAAAACGTCCACCAGTTCGACATCAACGGCTTTATTATGCTGGATGTATAACGCTTCCCGGATCGCCTCTGCTGCTGCACGGTGTCCACCTCCGGTATCCGACATCAAAATCAGTACCCGTTTGGTCATCACTCTTCTCCCGCTTCCTCTCGCGATAGAACTTTTTTCAGCCGCTTGTTAAATTCACTGCGTGGCAGCATCACGCGTCGATTACAGCCCACGCAGCGTATGCCAATATCTGCGCCCACGCGATAGATAATCCATTCGTCGCTGCCACAGGGATGCGGCTTACGCATCTGCACCCGATCACCCGGGTTAATGATTGCGTTCATAATCGCTCCTGTACACCTTCCTATCATAGCCGTGATAGACATTTTCTTCCACCACGGGCTTATCATGTCCTCAGAAGTTTCTCTAATCCCTGTCATTTCGCTGTGATATACTGTACTGATTCATACGCATTTTTGGGAACGGAGTTTCCTCTTGCTTCTGCTCGGTTCTTTTTCGATTCAAGGGATGATCGCGATCGTCGTCGCAGCGCTCATCGGCATGACCATTCATGAGTACGCTCACAACTACGTTGGGTATCTCATGGGTGATCCAACGCCCGCCCAGATGGGTAAACTGACGCTGGACCCTCGCGCTCACATTAACTGGTTCGGCTTCGCCATGTTCGTATTGATTGGCTTCGGCATCTTGGGTACTGCGCCGATTTCCGCCTATCGTATGCGTAACCCACGTTGGGGATATCTGGCGGCGGTGGCTGCCGGGCCACTCTCCAACCTGCTGCTGGCAGTGGTGTTCGCGCTCATTTTCCGTATCTTGCTGCCAACGATTATCGCCAATCAACTGTCGAATGCCGTCCTTTTGTTTAACATTCTGGTCACGTTCAACGTCCTGTTGTTCGTGTTTAACATTCTGCCGTTCTTCCCGCTGGATGGCTGGAGCATTGTGCTGGCACTGCTGCCGCCAGATCTGGCGCGTAAGTGGGGCAGCCCGCAGTGGAGAATGTACAGTCAATATGCTTTCTTCGGTCTGATCCTGCTCAGTTTCATTGGCGGTCCTATCAATATCCTCGGCACGCTCATCGGTGAGCCGACCTTTACTCTGACCCGCCTGCTGATGGGTTATTAGTCGATGGCGGCGGTGCAGCGAATCCGGCAGGGTGTGCGGGCGCTGCTGGCCTTCGCCCATCCCGTCGATTACGATCTGGCAGCGGATTACCTGTCGCCAAGCCTGATGCACTGCTTTCAGCAAATGCGCCGCAGCGAACAGCTTCACAGCCTCAACGTTCTGCGTGATGTGCTGGCACAAGGGCCGACACCGGATGATCTGGCGGTGGCGGCGCTGCTGCATGATGTGGGCAAGTCGCGCTATCCTTTCCCTGTCTGGCAGAAAACAATGGTTGTGCTTACCCGTGCCTTCGCGCCGGGCCTGTTCCAACGCCTGAGCGCGGGCAGTGAGCATCGCTTCTGGCAGCGGCCTTTCGTGGTCAGCAGCCAACATCCCCGCTGGAGTGCAGACATCGTTCGCGACGCTGGTGCATCCGAGCGTGCTGTATGGCTGGTGCTGCATCACGCCGACTCGCTGGCAAACTGGCCTGAACATCCACATTGCTATCTTTTAAAACGCCTGAAAGCGGCTGACGATGCGAATTGAATGTGCAGCCAGCCTGCAAATTCGCTATGATTAGCCAACTATCGAGTAATGTAAGTGAGTAGAACCATGGGAAAAATTACTGTAACGGTGATCGGTTTGGGGCGTATGGGGGCGTCGGTGGGGCTGGCGCTCAAACGCTATAACGGGCGCTCGGATGCGCGTCATGAATTTGACGTGATCGGCGTGGATGACCGCCCATCGCTGGCCCACGATGCGGAAAAAATGGGCGCAGTGCATAAGCTCTCGCGCAATCTCTACGATGCCGTTCGTGATCGTGACATTATTGTGCTGGCGCAGCCCTATGCAGAGGTCCGCCGCACCTATCAGAATATTGGACAGGATGTGCGTGCGGGTTGTGTGATTATGGATTTTTCGCCGCTCAAGCAGCCTTCGGTCCATTGGGCCAGTGAATATCTGCCGGATGAGGTGCATATGGTCGGCATGACCCCGGTGGTGAACCCGGCCTATCTCTATGATGGCCTGGACGAAACCAACTTTGCCCATGCGGATTTCTTCGACAATGGCACGATGATGCTGATGCCCAGTCCGTCCTGCATTCGTGAGGCGGTGGAACTCGCTTCGGACTTCGCGACCTTGTTGGGGATGAAGCCGCACTTTATGGACATCGCTGAACATGACAGTCTGGTTGGCGCGACAGAAAGCCTGCCAGGGGTGTTGGGCGCGGTGGCGTTTTACATGCTGTCGCAGAATGCCGGTTGGGGAGATATTCAGCGGCTGACCAATCCCGCTTTCGGGCAGCTAACCCATCACCTGTTCGATACGCATCCTGACGACCTGCGTGACCAGTGGCTGAGTAATCGCGACAGCCTGCTGCATTACGTAGGTGGGATGATCCAGACGCTGGAATCATTTCAGAGTGCGCTGGCGACCAATGATCGGGCAGCCCTGGAAGCCTTACTCAGTACCTCATCCGAGTCATACAGCACCTGGGTGAACCGCCGTCACAATAACAAATGGGATGATCATGAAGACCCGACACAGGTGCCTTCCACCGGGCAAACGATTATGTCCACATTGATGGGTGGCTTCCTGGCGAATCGGATCAGTGGCAAAGACAGTAAGAATAATGGGACGGCTTAACGACCGAGCGTGTAAGACATTCGGTTGATGATTTCGTCTGCTGAGAGGATTTTGCTGCCTTCGAGCTGCGCGCGGGTAATCAGAATCGCGCCATCCCCTGTGAGGACGACCGTACCTTCACCTGGACGGATTTCGATCACGCGCCCGGGTACCCGGCCCACATAAGGGCGGGCATCCGGTAGTTTGCAAGCCGCCCATACCCGCAGTGTTTGCCCGTTCAGCGTGGTGTAGGCACCCGCATAAGGCGTGGTCACGGCCCGGATCAGGTTGTAAATGATGTCGGTTCCAGCTTGCCAGTCGATCTGGAAATCCTCTGGCAGCAGCTTGCAGGTATATGTCGCACGGCTTTCGTCTTGCGGTGTACGGGCTGCGGTGCCTGCCAGCAGGGGCGGTAGGTACTGCTCCAGAAGTCGCAAATAGGTCTCGGTGACACGTTCCAGCACAACATCAATCGTATCATCGGGGCCAATTGATACTTGCTCCTGGCCGATGATCTGCCCGGCGTCAAAATCCTCGACCATCTCAAACAGCGTCACACCGCCATGATCTTCGCCGTTGATGATTGCCCATACCGTGGGCGAGAAACCGCGATAGGTCGGCAGCGGCGAATCATGAAACACATATGCGCCTAATCGTGCTCGCTCGTAAACCGCAGGCGGGATGATGTATCGCCAGCTTACCGAGAAGATCAAGTCCACGGGTGTTGAGTCCCACAAGGGCTGCCAGCGGGCGCTGCCCACCTGCTTGCTCTGGTAAAACTGCCCGCCGACTCTCTCCGTCAGCGCCTGAATATCATCGAGGAAACTTGGTTCCCAGGGTTCTTCCTTGAAGCTGAACACCAGCAGGTCGGCATCCGGCACCAGCTGCGCCAGCTTTTCAACAAAACGATAACCGCGCTGAGTCGCGCAGAAAACAGCGATTCTCATGAAGTCTCTTGCTCTTTCTCGCCCACTTCCTCGCGGACGACGTAGCTTGGCTTGTCCATCATGCGGAAGTGCATCCGCGCCAGGTATTCACCGATAATCCCCAGGGCCAGCAGCTGTGCGCCAGAGAAAATGCCGATGATGGAGGCCAGGAAGGGGAAGCCCTCAACTGGTGTGCCTTCCAGCAAATAACGCCCGACCACATAGATCAGAACGATGATGCTGAAGATCGCCATCGCCAATCCGGTCAGGCTGGCAAGTTGCAATGGCAGCACACTGAAGCCAGTCATCATATTGAGCGCATGTGTAACCAGCTTGCGAAACGTGTAGTTCGAAACCCCAATCGTGCGCGGCTCGTGGCGGACTGGAATGGCGGCGAATCGTGTGGTTCCCCAGGTCAGCAGCACATCAATCGACACAAATGGCCCCTGATAGGTCGCAAAAGCCTGCCGCACCTGGGTGCGAAACAGACGAAAGGCACTGACTCGGCGGGCGGTTTCCGCGCCCATCGCATTCTGAAGCACCAGCTTGGTGATTTGCGAGGCCATATCGCGCAGGTAGCCGTGCTGTTCATGTTCCGGCGTGCCGTAAACCACGTCATAGCCTTCGTTGAGCTTTTCCAGCAGCGGTGCAATTTCCTGCGGGGGATGCTGCAAATCGTCATCCATCGTGACGATGATGTCATACCGTGCGCTGCGGATTCCGCACAGAAGGGCATTATGCTGGCCGTAGTTGCGCATGAGCTGGATGCCGCGCACCCAATCGTAGGTCTCCGCGAGTTGGCAGATTACTTCCCAGGAGCGGTCGCGGCTGGCATCATTCACCAGCAGCACTTCATAATGCTCGAACAAAGACGGCAACACTGCTGCCAGTTGGTGAAGCAGCGGCTCCAACGAGCCTTCACTGTTGTAACAGGGGATCACTACGGAACCAGTTTGCATCTTGATCACTTACAACTTGCTGTGCAAAGCATCAGGATAACCGCCTGCAATAGCATTTTCCAGCGTGGATTCACCTGGACATCAAGCGGGTGCGACCACTGTCAGTGATTCCACACCATAATAATCCGCAGCACAATCGTTAAATCCTTTGCTGCCATCTTGCTCCAGATCGTTCAGCCCCATCAACGCGCCCATTTCCGCTGAGAGCGGCTGCACGATGACGTTTGTCTCTCCCTGTGCGACTTGTTCACGAATTAGCTGATCGCGCGCGTCCCATTCCGTAGCGAAGGTGCGCAGTTGGGGCGTGATCTCAAGATTGCGAACCGACAAGAAAAGCCCGGTGGCAACTACCACGATTGCAACAGCGATAGCGCCGATGCCAATTGACTGCGTAGAGGCAGTTCGCCGTAGGCCGAAGCCCATAATCATGCCCCAGGCGGCGACAACGCAAGACATGGCAAACAGTGGCACGGGGTAAGCGCGTCCGGGTGGCAGCGCAGCAGTGGCGTAGACACCGGGGAAAATGCTCGCCATAACCAGCAGCAGCAGCACGACCGCACTGCCGCCCAACAGCAGCCAGCGTGAACGGGGTCTCAAAATGACTGATGGCACCGACTGGTGGAAAGTGTATCCTACCCAGTAAGCTGTGATTCCCAGTATGAGGATTTGCAGAGGGGCAAAGCGCGCCAGCATCGAGACGATGAACGCTGTGGCGAAGATCACTGTCTGAATAACTGCTTCCGGGAGTGAATTCGTTTTTTCTAAAAGTGAATCACCCCCTACGAAATAGGCCTGACGAACGCTGTTACCGGGCGCAATCATGACAACCAGCAAGGCAACTGCTGCGCCAATGAGGCTAATGACCAACAGTGTAATGGCGGGTCGTTTTGATTCCGCTGGTAACCAGATATAAGCAGCCAGCCCCGCCAGCGCTAACGCTGTGACTTCCAGTGTGGTGAATACTTCCGACAGGCCGCCCGCCGTAAAGGTCAGCAGTAAGGCGGTCAACAGGGTAAGAGGTCGGTCTGCTCGTTGTTCGCGAATCGCCACGATGACAAAGCCGACGAATAAGGTCAGCATAATCAAGGGCAGTGTGTAGGGAATGGCACCGCCCGTCCAATATAGCGACTGCATCACCAGCGGTGCGCCATCAAGCGTAGCGAGAATCAGGCCAGTCGCCAGCAGCAGGGCCGCGACGAAAGGCTGACGCAGGCGCAAAGTCCTGGCGATTTGATAACACGTCCAAACGGCGACTGCCAACCACAACATAGCTAACAGAGCAGGCAGCAGCGCGGCTCCGGGTGCGCCTAATGGGGCCAGCACCCCTTTGACAATCACGTTGGTGTAACGACCGTTCCACTGCCAGTAGCGGTGGGTCACTGCATCGACAAGCCCACTCGACAAGGTGTCAGTAGCTGTGCAGTAATCATCGGCAATGATGCGGCTAAAAAAACCGTTGTACATATGCGTCAGCAGCGGCAGCAGCAGACCAGCGAACAGCACGAAACTCCAGACCGAGGGTGTTTTTCGCATATCATCAACTCTTTTAAGAATTTGTCTTTATCCTACCCTAACACCCGCAAAACGAAAGGCTCTCATGCGGTATTAAGCAAAACGTCACGGAAATGACAACGCACATTTTTACGCTGAAACTGGAAAAAAGTCTTGCAGGAGATGAATATGAAAAATATATTGCGAGTCCTGTCCTTTGGGGTGGTGTTGATCCTGGCGCTCACCAGTGTCGCCAGCGCTCAGCAGGATACCAAATCTGAGGGGCAGCCTTTTGTGGGGATTGCTTTTGAAGCTGCCGATAATGGCGTCACCGTAACCAACGTCCTGCCGGGCAGTCCCGCAGACGAGGCCGGATTGCAAACGGGGGATGTCATCACGGCGATTGATGGCACAGAGATTTCAGTGGATGACGTGGCCGGGATGATTCAGGATCATGCGGTGGGTGATGTGATCACGCTGACGGTGGAGCGAGATGGTGAAAGCCTTGATCTCGAAGTGACGCTTGCTATGCGTGACGCCAGCCCAATAGAAGTGCGTATTGAGCGCGCGAACATGCCCTATCTCGGCGTCAGCCTGAGCGATGATGGCGATCAGGTGACGATTGCCTCTGTCGAAGCGGGTTCCCCGGCAGCCGCTGCTGGGCTTCAGGAAGGTGACGTGCTGGTGAGTGTGGATGACACGGATGTCAGCAGTGTGCGACAGGCAGTTGAGTTGATCCGCACGCATGAAGCTGGCGATACGGTCACGCTGGTGCTCGACCGCAACGGCGACTCCGTTACCGCAGAAGTCACACTGGCGACACTGCCAGTCGTTCCAGAGATGCTGTCGCGCATGGGCGGTGATTTTGTGATTTACAATCCGCGCAGTGAGCAGTGGATGGTGCTGTCGCTGAATCAAGATGGCGAACTGTACCAGGCTGGATTGCGGGATGGTGATGCCATTACTGCGATCAATATTGATGGTGAAGCGGTCAGTGCGCAGGATTTGAATCAGGCGCTGGCGGATGCAGCGGATGGTGCGCAGGCAACCCTGACGGTCGAGCGCGATGGGGAGAGTATGGATTTCACGGTAAACGCCTCGGCGCTGGAATCCTTCATGGGTATGAACATGATGTTCCGTGGGAATGGCATACCGTTCCAGGCACAGCCAGTGCAGTTAGGGGTTACGTATACCATGCTTAACCCGGAGGTTGCCGCAGCACATGATCTCAGCGTCACTGAGGGGGCGTTGATTACCGATGTCCAGGCTGACAGCCCGGCAGAAGCAGCAGGGCTTGAAGTGGATGATGTGATTACGGCAGTGAATGGCGACCCGGTTGATGAAGCGCGCAACCTGCGTGAGCGTCTGCTGGCCTATGATCCAGGTGACACGATTACGTTGGACGTGCTGCGCGGCGATCAAACATTGACATTGGATGCGGAATTGGCCGCTGGCGATAATCCTTTTGGCAACCTGCCGTTCGATTTTGAAGGGATGCCCAACTTCTTCCACTTTGGTCCGCATGGTGGCTTCCAGTTCGATATTCCTGACCTTCCACAACAG
Organism: Anaerolineae bacterium; assembly: GCA_019912985.1. Lineage (GTDB taxonomy): Bacteria > Chloroflexota > Anaerolineae > Aggregatilineales > Phototrophicaceae > JAIOHN01. The sequence goes on from JAIOHN010000648.1 coordinate 9,924, forward strand.
GAGGTGCCACAACCACAGCCGAATATCTAAAACCGATTGGCAGATCGGTCCAGATGCCTCCACGCCCGGATTGTCGTCCGGGCGTGTTTGCTTTATCATGGAGTGTGCCGGGGGTGTGAATGGTCATATTTGGAAGCATATTCAATGGTAAAGTTCTACGAAGTACCTCCACTGCCAGAGCTGGAGACGACACTGGTGCATCTGGTCCTGGAGCTTCTACGCTCTCCCGTTACCTATCCCCAACTCGTCCTTAGCCAGCGAATCGATTCACGTGGTGAAGTCGCGCCGGATGCGGTGCGGATCACCTATCATTATGTCGCCGCGTTGCAGGCATTCGGCTACCAGTTGCAGGATTACGAGCTGGATCAGGCGCTGAAGTGGTTCCTGCTGCCGTTCCCACGCGACCAGATCAACACACTGGACCCGATCGAGATGAACCGGCTGGAAGCGCTGCTGCTGCTGTGCCCGCATAACGCCGATTTCACCGCGCCGGAATTGATGGAGTACATCCATCCCCGGTTGGAATGTCTGATCGGCCAGCGCACACCGGGCGACGATGAATTCGAGGGACATTTCCTGATTCATGGCGACAGCCCGGCGTTCGATAACCTGTGGGCGCTGAAAACGCTGGCGATGGCCTCCGAACGGCGCGTGCTGCGTCCGACTCTGATGAGTGAGGATGAGCTGAAAAATGCGCTGGACCGCCTGATCGGCGATCACTACCGTGATAAAGACCTGGCGCTGGCGCTGCAACTGCGTTATCAGCATTTCAACCGCAACCTGAAGCGCTCACAGCAGAAATACCTGGAACGACTGGTCAAGTATGGCCGTAGTAACCTGGGTGTCTGGGATTTGCGCCAGAACCTGATGTGGTTGGTTCATCACATGCACCGTCAGGAGCTTCAAATTGGCGATGTGGCGGAGAACCGTGACGCCTTTCGCGATATGATTCTCAGCACCTGCTATGTCGTCGAAAACCTGATGCCGATGATGTACTCCTACCCGCACCTGCTCAGCGGGATATTGCAGCAGTCAATAGAGTTGTGGTGGAATGTATTTCAAGGGGAGCATGCCGCTGACCGCCTGCACGATCTTTTCCCGGAGCCATACGATTATCTGCTGATTCTGACGCGGACGATTATCGCGGTCTGCGCTTATGCAGGAGCCTACTCTGAAAAGCCGCTGTCGGAGCGCATTCTGCCGCATGTGTACCGGATGCTCTCGCTTCAGCATGATGACCGCACCGGGTCCCGGGTGCAGGTGAACCTCCAAAAAGCGCTGCGTGAGTGGATGCCGCTGGAACTGATCGGCGAGCCGATTGATCTCAAATTAGGGCTTTCTGGTGCTAATGTGGTACGCATTCAACCGCGCCTGATTAATCCGCTCAATCCCGATTTTCCGGTGCAGTTTGCCGAGTCGTTGATCGTCAAGTATGGCCCGGTCGATGAAATTGACCTGGAACGCCAGAATTATGCGCGCTTGCCGCAGGCCATCCGAAGCTGCTTTGTGTCCATCCCCCAGGAGAGCTACATCGATGCAGCTGAGGGCCGTGCCTACGTCATCATGGCTGATCTCGTAAACTATTACACACTCTACGAACGTCTGCCCACACTCAACCAGATCCGCGATGCTTTGCTGGATGAACTGGGGCCGTTCCTGCTGCGGATGCATGGTGGCGGTGAAGCACAGCCCTCGGCGGACCGCCAGGCGCTGTTATGGGAGTTGTATTTACTGCCGATGCAGGAATATGTGGGGCGGGCGTTCCGGCTGGTGCGCGATCATGCGCTGCTCAGCCAGCAAGAACAGAAAGACGCCTATAACCTGCATGATGAACTCAACCGGCTTCTCGGTGCGCTGGTGCAGCAGCAGCTGCGCCTGGGTGAATTCCCCACGGCTTACATGCACGGTGACTTGCACAGCCGCAACATCATGCTGCGCTCGACCTCACCCTGGGAAACCAACGGCAATAATCAACGCCTGGATTTCAAGCTGATTGACCTCGAAAAATTCGAAATCATGGGCGATGCTGCGGTGGATGCCGGGCAATTTCTGGTCGATCTGGAATTGGCGCGCAGCAAAATGAGTGATACCGACTTCGCTCACGCGGCCATCGGCCAGTTGATGGAGCGTCTGACACTGGTGTATACGCAATTTGGCGCGGCCCGCAGTGATGAGATGTTCGCGGCGCGCGTGGAGCTGGCGCGGGCGCGGGCGCTGCTGCGCATTGCGAAAGGTCGCACAAAGTATGCAGAGACACGTCTGCGTGAAAGCCGCAAAGCCCCGGCCATAGACGCGGCGCATGAAGTAATGGATTATGCCCGCCAGGCACTGCTGCACTTGCGACAGGTGCTGGCGGTGCTGCAGGAGGACCTCTAGAAGAGTGACGTTAGTTTGAAGTAAGCTCACTACAGCATTCTGTATCTGAAAATAAGTGTACAACCAACAGGTTGAAACTCTACGTGGAGTGAGAGGACAGGTATGTCGATTATTAAGGACGAGTTGTTAAATCGCCTGGAAAAACGCGAAGCGGTCATCGGTATCGTCGGGCTGGGTTATGTGGGTCTGCCGCTGGCGGTGGAATTTGCCGAAGCGGGCTTTCGGGTGATTGGCCTGGATGTGAGCCAGCCAAAAGTAGATCAACTGAACCGGGGCGAAAGTTATATCCCCGACATTCCGACTGCGAAGATCCAGCCGCTGGTGAAAGCGGAAAAATTATGTGCCACGACCAATTATGCCGATCTGCGTCAGGCTGATGCGGTCAGCATTTGCGTGCCAACTCCGCTGCGCAAGACCAAAGACCCCGATATGTCTTATGTGATCCAGTCGGTCGATAGTATCGCGGAAATTGCTCACAAGGGCATGTTGATTGTGCTGGAAAGCACGACTTATCCCGGCACCACCGAGGAAATTGTCGCACCACGCCTGGAAGCAAGGGGCTTTGAGGTGGGTGAGGATGTGTTTGTGGCCTTCTCACCAGAGCGCATTGACCCCGGTAATCAGGAGTATGGTGTACGCAATACACCGAAGGTTGTTGGTGGGATAAGCCCGGCCTGCACAGAAGCGGTGATGGCGCTGTATGGCACGGCGGTCGATCATGTCGTGCCGGTTTCGTCACCCACCGTTGCGGAAATGGTCAAGCTGCTGGAAAACACCTTCCGCGCAGTCAATATCGGTCTGGTCAACGAAATGGCGCTGATGTGTGACCGGCTTGGTATTGATGTATGGGAAGTCATTGATGCAGCCAAATCCAAGCCATTTGGCTTTATGCCATTTTATCCGGGGCCGGGCCTGGGCGGACACTGCATCCCGGTGGACCCACATTACCTGAGCTGGAAGCTGAAAACCCTCAATTACACCGCGCGCTTTATCGAGCTGGCAAGCGAGATCAACACCTCAATGCCGCTGTATGTGTTGGAGAAAATTAGCGACGCCCTCAACGACGAGGGTAAGGCGGTGCGCGGTTCACGAGTGGTGGTGCTTGGGGTGGCTTTCAAGCGCAATGTCGATGATGTGCGTGAAAGCCCGGCGCTGGATGTCATCAGCCTGCTGCAAGAGAAGGGCGCGGATGTGGTTTATCATGATCCGCATGTGCCGCGTGTGCGCCTGGGCGAGGATCAAATCATGGAAACCCAGGCTTACAATGATGAACTGCTAAACGAGGCTGATTGTGTGGTCATCATCACCGATCACAGCACTTATGATTGGCAGCACGTGGCTGATCACAGCCGCTTGATCGTGGACAGCCGCCACGCGGTGGTCGGACGTGATGGCAAGGCGAGAGTCGTCAGCCTGTAAAGCATTTTTCACCTGTGATGTGTATAGAGGCGTAGTTCAGGCTGCGCCTCTGCTGATTCATGGCGTAAATAGAACTCACAATGCTTGATGAATGTTGGCTGAGCACGCGTAACGATTAATATGCTGTTGGGTTGTAACAGGCGTAAGTTGCGTTTATACTCAAATTATTCGTATGAATTTGAGTGTAAAACAATTCTATATGGAACTACCTTACCACCTGAAAACCCTGCCTCCCGATGCACTCGATGTGCTGCGTTATCTGGGAACCGTGGACGATTTGATGGCTTACAAAGACGACATTTGCGAAGCGGTCGATCTTACGGATCGAGGCTTTGGCAAAGTCATTCGTCGGCTGGTGACCAAAAACTACGTTGTCATGGATGGCAGCCAGGTTTACCGGCTTACGGAGTTGGGCCAGCAGTCGGTCGAGGAATTGGCAGCCTACGATGCCGAAAACCCCGACGACGAGGATACAGGTGAGGCCATTACAGAGATGATCCAGCGGCGTGCGTTACTGGTCGTCCCCAGCTTGCTGGTCGCCGGAGAAGCGGCGCAGGTGTATGTGGGGATTTATGATCTCCCTGGCTTTGATGCGGCTGCCGAAGTCGCGGTTCGGCTGTCATCGGTCTATGCTCAGCCAGAGACGCCCCAAGAAGCGTCTTTCGACCTGGATGCAGGGCCGTTTTATGAAACCTTTACCATCACGCCGGATTATTATAAACGCGTGCGGCTGAAGGTCGAAATTTATCAACTTGGTCCCAATCCCGGCGATATTGCCGTGGCCGGGGGGATGTATGTAGATGTAGATGTCGCGGCGAGTGCCGATCATGGCAGTGCGCCGCTGCTCGCGTATGGAACCGATATCACCATCGAACAATTTGAATAGGTAATCAAACATGCCGGATCAAAAGTATGCCATTCGCTATCCGCGTAGGATTGTCCTGCGTTTTTTTATGCGTTTGCTGGGTCGGCTGCTGCTGAAAGTGCTCACCCGAACGAAAGTTGTGGGCTGGGAAAATCTGCCTAAAAGTGGGCCGGTGATCCTGGTTGGCAATCATGTCGCCATCATGGAAGTCATGATGATGGCGCTGTTTGTCCCCTGGCCGATTGAGATCATCGGCACTGGCGACATCCCGATTGACCCGCGTTTTGCCTGGATGACCAAGCTTTGGGGCTTTATCCCGGTCAGCCGGGGCAGTGTTGATCGTGATGAGATGCGCCTGCCGATTGATGTCTTGAAGCAGAATGGCGTGATTGGCATCTTTCCTGAAGGCGGCATCTGGGAAAATCAGATGAAAAAGGCACGTACTGGCGTGGCCTGGCTCAGTTATCGCAACAACGCCCCCATCGTGCCGATCGGTTTTGGCGGGATGCGCGGTGCGCTGCAAGCGGCGCTCAGTTTCAAACGGCCTCAACTGGTGATGAATATCGGCAAGGTGATGCCGGCTGTGGATCCCAAAGTTGCGGGGATGTCACGCAAGGAAGCGCTGGAATACGCGGCAAACAACATCATGGCGCATGTCGCTGCCCTCATTCCAGAGGACGAGAAGAAAAGCTGGCGGCAGGTGCTCGATGAGCGCTTTGACTTCAATCTGTATGTCCGTGGATTGGATGGCAGCGGCAATTACGTTGATCAGGAAGTTCAGGTGATGCATCCGGTCGGCCTGGGCAAATTTTTCCACCGCCCGATCATTCTCGATGTGATGTCACGTAATATGAATCTGTCGGTATCAGCCCTCCAGAATCTGGGCACTGAGCATGATTCGCAGCGGCTGGCTGACGCGATAGATGTCGCCCTCAAGTTTCTGGACGACAACCCTTATTTTCTGAGTTATCGCTTTGGCTATGAACAGGCTGCGGATATGTATGCCGGGGTCAAAGAGTTGCAGGATATTGCGCGTGATGCGGCCTCAAAAGGGCAGTTGATGACGCTGCAGCCCATCCGGCACTATCGCCGTGAGGGAGAAGATCAGGAGATCACCGAGATGCTGCCGGGTGTGGTCCAGGAGATGTAAATCTCCGAGTCTGTGATATATCGTAAAGCCCGCAACTCGCGGGCTTTTTGATTCTCAAGGCTCGTCTTCGGGGGGCATCCAACCGAAGGGCGTGTTTTCATCCAGCAAGTCAAATGGGTGGGACTGCTGCTCGCGCATACGCTCCTCATCCACGACAATCGAGGCCGCGCGGCGGGCTTCCTGCGGTGTGTTGAGGCGGCGCAGGTCGCGGGCATAGTAAATGGCTTTGGCCTGTTTCTCCGCCAGGGTGATGCGTGCTACCCCACGCGCGATCATATCGGCTGGCATTGGCCCGATACGCCCAAAGCCCAGCCAGGATGTGGGTGGGACACTGCCCAGGGCAGTCATCAACATGAAAAAAGGATGCCGACGCTGCCCGCGCAGATAGGCCATCGGCGCGCGAATGATCGTGGGTTGCAAACCAATACGGCTGATATAACTCTCGGCTTCGCGCTTGGCGGCTAAATAATGATTGTTGATCCAGGGCGCGCGAACCGTGCTCATCAGCACCATGTGCGAGCAGCCATCGCTGACACACATATTGGCGACATTGCGGGCAGAAACGAAATTCAGCCAGTGGTGATTGAGGCCAGTTTTAGGGTCAGCGGTCATGCTGCCCACCGTGTGGATGACACTCTGATGACCGCGTGCCCGACCGCGCAAACTGGCCGGATTCCAGACATCCGCCACCCACCAGCGTACGCGCTGGCCCAATGGCCCCAGTCTTTCCTCTGCGCCAGGGCGCATTAATAGGGAGACTTCAGCGCCCTCGGCCAGCAGCGCTGCCGCAATACTATCACCCAGGAACGTCCCCCCACCTGTGACCAGAACACGCTTCGCAGCCAACATTTCCCTCTTTCTTGCGCATCGCCAATTGTAGCGGCAGATGACGCCTCGACAAAATTCCAGTTGTGTAGTTTATCAAAATATGCGTATAATACTTTCATAGGTTTATTCCCTAATTGTAATATTAGGTAATAAGCAATCCAGCATGTTCAACTGCGCGAGGCGGCCCGTGCATGGGTTCCAGTCCCAGAAATCGCAAGAAATTGTGAGGTCGTCAGATGATACCAGGGTTGTTTTCGTTACCAGATAACCAGCCCGTCCTCCTGGGGACGGTTATGATGTTTGTGCCGACAAAGGTCGCAGACCCGTACAGTGGTTCATAGGTTCATCTGTGGTTTTACAGATGTTGTTGTGATTCATAACTGAAAATCCAGCGCTTTCGCGCTCGGTGCATTGTCATAATCTCAGGTTATCTACGTGATGATTAACAACCGTGGTTCTGCAATCACGGTTGTTTGCTTTTAGGAAAAGCCAATGCCAGCAGGCATCGTAACGGCGCTGGAGATCCAGAAACGCAATAAAGAGCGTGTCAATGTCTATCTGGATGGCGAATATGCCTTCAGTCTGGACATGATGAAAGCGGCGATGCTGCACAAAGGTCAGCAGCTCACCGAAGCTGAGATCACAGCGCTGCGTGACGAGGACGATGTGATTCGCGCATTTGACCGTGCCATCCGTTTTTTGGCGTACCGCCCGCGCAGCACTGAAGAAGTGCGGCGCAACCTGGCTGACAAGGCGGTGCCTGAGACGGTGATCGAGGCGGCGATTGCGCGATTGAACCAGCGCGGTTATCTGGATGACCGGGCTTTTGCTGCATTCTGGATCGAAAACCGAAGCCAGTTTAAACCCTTGAGTCCACGTGCCCTTCGCTATGAATTGCGGCAAAAAGGGGTGGCAGCAGCCGTAATTGACGAGCTGCTGGCGTCTGTTGACGCTGAAGACGCAGCCTATCGTGCTGCACAGGCGCGTGTCAACCGGTTGCAAGGCAGCAGCCGCGACCTGTTTCGCCAGAAGTTAATGCGTTTTTTGCAGGGACGCGGTTTTTCCTATGACATTATGCGTGATGTAGCTGAGCAGTTGATTGAGGAACTTGAACTTGAAAACCCGAACTATTTTTCTGATGAGGAGTAAGTGATGGACACCAGTACTGCCCTGGCTTTAATTGTGGCCTTTGTAATTGGGGCGATTCTGGGCGTGGTTGTGCTGACATACTACCAAAACATGCGCGGGACCAACCGGCG
>JAIOHN010000649.1 GCA_019912985.1 Anaerolineae bacterium
GTAAGGAGACCGGATGCCATCGGCGAGTAAACGATGACGCCAATGCCGTTTTCCTTGCAGAATGGCAGAATTGAATCTTCAATATCACGGCGAATCATGGAGTAGGGTGGTTGTAAGGAAGTGATTGGCGCGATCGCCTGAGCACGTTTCATTTGCTCGGCATTGAAATTAGAGACGCCGATATAGCGGACTTTACCTTCCTTCTGCAGATCTGCCATTGTTTGCCAGCCTTCTTCGATGTCGGGGTCCGGGTCCGGCCAGTGAATCTGATACAGGTCAATGACATCGACTTGAAGGCGGCGCAAGCTATCTTCGACTTCGCGCCGGATGGAATCTGCCTTAAGGCTGCCGTAGAGAGCGCCATCGTCGGCTTCCAGACGAGAGCACTTCGTAAAAATGAAAGGCTTATTTCCTATGCCTTTGAGGGCCTTTCCCACGACTTCTTCAGATCGCCCGATTCCATAAACCGCTGCGGTATCAATCCAATTGATGCCACGGTCAAGGGCTTCGTGAATAGTATCAATCGAGTCCTGATCGTCCTGCGGACCCCATCCGGCACGCCAACCGCCGCCACCGATTGCCCACGCGCCAAGCCCAATGAGTGTGATCTGCATATCACTATTGCCAAGTGTGCGTTTTTCCATATCGTCTCCTTTTCGTTCGGACAAAATCTTAACTTGGCAGGCTAAAGCTGTCGAGTGGATTGGTATTGGACTGATAAGCGGCTTACAGCGGGCGGGTTGATATGATGCTGAAGATGAATACGGCAATAATGAGCACGCTGAAACAAAACTCCACCACCACACCCCATAGGTACAGTTTGAGTGCAGTTTTACCGGCACGCACAGCATGCTGCATCTCTTTGATGCGAGCATATTCGATGATCAGGGTTCCCAGTACGCTGCCGATTACTGTGCCGAGAATGGGGATTGGGATAATGAAGGTTCCGGCGATGCCACCAACGATGCTTCCGATCGCCCCCAGACAGGATAAACCCTCGGCGCGTATACCGAAAAGCGGGAGCCAGTATTCCTGAAAAGTGCCGATCAGCATGAGGACGAACATGATGACGTTGGCAGCCACTGTCACACGGTCAAAGCCGGTGAGAAACGCTGCCACCAGGCCGATGCCCCAAACGAGCATCGGACCTGGAACAAAAGGGATCACTGACACAAATGTGACGATGACCATCACTGCAATTGCGATAATTAGAATGGTTTCCATAACCATTCGTACGTAGTTACTGCGCTTTTAGTTTCAGCAGGCGCAGAGTCGTCTCGGCCAGCATGGCCGCGCCAGCCGAAAAACTCGATTCGTCAATATCAAATACGGGTGTGTGGTGTGGGCGGTTTTTCTCATCGTACTTTGCGCCCAGAAAGAACATCGCACCTGGCGCTTTTTGAGTCATGTAACCGAAGTCTTCCGCGCCCAGGCCGGGCTCGCCCTCCGAGAGGATTTCCTCGCCCATCATTTCGACCGCGACCTCTTTCAGAAGATCGCAAACTTCAGGGTCGTTATAAGTCGCGTCGTAACCAATCTCAAACTCGATCTCAAAGTCCCCACCAAGCGTCCGCACGATCTCGAAGGCACGTACCAGTTCGTCTCGGAGCTGTTGGCGGGTTTCGTTATCATAACTGCGGATCGTGCCATTCAGCTTGACCTCTGCCGGGATGACATTGGTCGCATCACCCGCGTGAATTGCGCCAATGGAGATGACTGTCGGCTTGATCGGGTTAATGCGGCGGGCTTTAATGCCGTAGATCACATTAATGAGCTGCGCCAGAATGAAGATCGGATCGACCCCTCTGTGCGGTGACGCACCATGTCCACCTGTGGCGGTAATCGTGGCATAAAACGAATCGACATTCGCCATGGCATGGCCGCTTACGATCTCGATCTTGCCCGCCTCAGTATCGCTGGCAACATGCAGTGCGATGACCGCATCAACATCTTCCAACGCTTCATCTTCAATCATGCGTACTGCGCCGCTCTTGTTTTCGTCGTCGGAAGCCTCTTCGGATGGTTGGAAGAGTAGACGGACTTCTCCCGGAGGACGGTCATCCATCTCGGTGAGGATGCGCGCGACGCCGAGCAATATAGCAGTATGTGCGTCGTGACCGCAAGCGTGCATCACCCCTGGATTCTCGGATTTATACGGCACGTCATTTTCTTCAAGAATAGGCAGTGCGTCCATATCAGCACGGATGCCGATGATGGGATGGCCTTCACCAATGCGACCTACTACGCCAGTTTTACCCACACCGGTCTGGGCTTCAATGCCCATCGCATTTAACTCTTCTGCGACCAGGCTGGCAGTCCGAAATTCCTGAAAGCCCAGCTCTGGATGCATGTGAATATCCCGCCGCCAGGCGATAATTTGCTCTTCCAGGCTTTTTGCTTTTTCCAGTGTCACGCTTGCAACCATGTGGTTCAATCTCCTTAGTTCGAGTCCCTAACACACCGTTGAACAAAATTTTGAAAGAGCGGCAGGCTGTACTCAAGCATTCGCTCTGGGTGAAATTGTACCCCAATCATGCGCCCATCCGTGGATTCAATGGCTTCGACTACGCCATCCGGGCTAAAGCCGACCGCCTTAAAGCCGCCGCCAATATCGACCACTGCCTGGATGTGAAATGTGTTGGTGTCCAGCGCATCCGTGCCGAACATACCGGCTATCCATGAGTCATGGTCGAACTGCACCTGATGTGTGGTGCCACCACGAGAGGTGCTGTGGGGGTTACTGCCCGCTTTTTGCGACTGCACATCCGCGTAGATGGTGCCGCCGCTTTGTGCATTCATAAACTGCATCCCATAGCAAATGCCCAGAATGGGACGGTTGTGCATCGCTCCGAAAACGAGTTCATCATTTTTACTGCGAATCGGGTCCACAGGTTCGAGATCATCGGGTAGTTGACCGATCAAGCCTTTAGTGATGCCGGGGCCACCTGTGATCACTAATCCATCCAGCAAAGCGGTAAAGGCAGCGGCAGCAGATTCAGACTCAAGGATCGGCACGATAAGCGGCAGGCCACCGGCTTGCTCAATTGCATGAATATAATGTGTATCAACGGATTGCCGCCCGTCTTTGTAACTGGTGGTGATGCCGATCCGTGGACGTGTCTCTGTCATGATGCAAGCCTCTTATAAGTAAGTATCGGGAAGGTCATTCAGGAACAGCACCGTGTCGCCAGCCTTGAGATTTCCCTGATACCAGGCAATCGATTCTGCCAGTGTCTCCACGGTTTGGAGATGGTCAGCGGGAAAACCTGCGTCAATCAACCCGGTCTTAATAGGCGCTGTCTGCTTTTCGCCTACAAGAATCACATCGGTGACGTACTGCGCAGCCGTTCGGCCAAGTTTCTGGTTCTCGGTTTCCATCAGGTCGCCCAGCTCAACCATGCCGGGTGTGACCAGCAAGCGCCTGCCGCTGGTATGCATCCCCAACACTTGCAGCGATTGGGCTGCGCCTACTGGATTGGCACTGTAGGCATCATTGATGATCGTAATGCCTTCAGCGGTGCTTTGACGCACGAGGCGACTCTCTGCTGGTTGCAGGGTTCGCACCTGCCAGGCGACATCACGCAGCGACATGCCTTCATAAACGGCAACCGCCGTCGCCATCAGGATATTTGTGACGGTGTGCTGGCCGAGGAGGGCGGTTTGAAAGCGTTCGCTTTCACCGGTTTGTGTGTCCGTGACGGTGAATGTCAGTCCGTCAAGTGTTTGCGTGATGTTGGATGCGATAAAACGCGGCCCGTTGACTGGTGGGTTAGCCGGGTCTGTGGTCTGGCTAATCGCCAGACGGTGCTGCGGATAGCCGCGCTCGTACATCTCACGCACATGCGGATTATCCCAGTTGAATACCCCAAGACCATCTGGTGGCAGCGCTTTGATGATCTCATATTTGGCAGTGGCGACATTCTCCAGACTGCCAAAACGCTCCAGGTGTTGTGGGCCGACCTCGATAACCAAGCCGATATGTGGGTGGGTCAGGTCACAGATGCGCTTAATTTCGCCGGGGACGTAAGCGCCCATCTCGCAGATAAAATAGTCAACGCTGTGATTATTGGCGATGTCATTATTGATGGCGATGCATACGCCCATCAGCGTGTTATAGCTTTTAGGGGTGGGGTAGGCTTTGTAGCGTCCATTGAGGATGTGTGACAGATAGAGTTTGGTGCTGGTCTTGCCATAGCTGCCGGTAACGCCAATGACTGTTGGGTGGACTTCTTCCAGGTTTTTTTTCGCCTGACGGATGAAACGCTGGCGAAAGAATGCCTCGACGGGTGTCATGACGAGATTTCCAGCGATGAGAAGTAGTGGTGCGATCAGCCAGAGCAAAAAGCCAATGCCCGTAGTGGCGAAATAACGGATGAGCACCATGTTGGGCAATATGCTGATGAGAGCAAATCCAGCCCAAAGGAGAAGGACGGCCAGGATAAAGGCAGCAGCCAACATACGCTTGACGCGGGCGGTCCGACGCAGCCGCTTTTTCACTTCCTTCTCGCGCGGGGGTAGGATCGCGGCACCCGCCGAGAGAATGCCGATCAAGCCAAGTAAAAATTCACCTGGCGCTTCCGCCAGGATAAAGCTCATGACAATTCCCGCAGCAAAGGCGATCAATGGTCGTGTGGGCAGCCAGCGATCACGCTGTGCAAACAGCCAGCGTAAGTACCGGCCACTTTTGTACTCTTCAATCTGGTAAAAACGCGCCTGGCGGTAAATTCGAAGATTGGTGCCAGCCAGCCAGATGAGCGCAATAACAATCAGCAAGTTGCTTTACCTACCTGTGGATAGTGATTCTATACGCCTAATTATAGCGAAGTTGTGGAGTGGTTACAGGCCGCTCGCCTGCCTGAAGAAATGATCCATCACCTTTGTAACTTCATGCAGGCGATCAAGATAGCTGTAGTGTCCGGCCCCTTCGTAGATGATCAACCCGGCATCGGGGATTGTTTTCTCAAGGAGTTGGCCTTGCCACAATGGTGTATCCTCATCCTGATCACCCCACACAAGCAGGGTTGAGGGCTTGACCCTGGCGGCATAGGGCAAAAGGTCCTGATTGACGACTTTGACGAAAGTCTCGCGTAGGATGCCTTTAGCGGCTTTGTAGTCAGGCGACCCATAGCGGTCGCCATACCATTGGCGCAGCTGCCCGGCAGTTTGTTGCAGGCCAATCGTGTTCAGCGTGTTCAGCGCGAAACGATAACTTTTCAGGCGCAGGCTGTTACTGGATGAGGATTTTGAAAGCACGCCTGCGCTGTCGGCCAGCACCATGCTGCGGATCGGATCAGCATGGTCCGCGCCGAGCACAAGGCTGATTCGCCCGCCAAACGAGTGGCCGAATAGGTGAAACGCGGACAGGTGATGATACTCGATATAGTGA
>JAIOHN010000650.1 GCA_019912985.1 Anaerolineae bacterium
GGACGGCAAGTTGGTCATCAAGAAGCCGTGGCCGAGTATGCTCCGTACCGTCTACGGTGATCCCGATCGCTTTGTCGATCAGTACTGGAAAACTTACGAGAAGCAGGGCTGGTACCTGGCTGGCGACTCTGCTCGCAAAGATGAGGACGGTTATATTTGGGTGATTGGCCGCATCGACGATGTCATCAAGGTCAGTGGTTATCGCCTGGGGACTGCCGAGATTGAGTCTGGGTTGGTCAGCCATCACTCGGTTGCAGAGGCCGCTGTCATCGGTGTGCCGGACGAGGTACGCGGCAACGTGATTTATGCGTACTGCATTCTCGTTAGCGGTGTCGAAGGCAGTGATGAACTGGTGGACGAACTCAAGAACCATGTACGACATGAAGTTGGCCCGATTGCGATGCCAACAAAAATTGAATTTGTGGATAAGCTGCCCAAGACTCGCTCTGGCAAGATCATGCGCCGCGTGTTGAAAGCACGTGCGCAGGGTTTACCCGAAGGCGACCTGAGTACACTCGAAGATTAGAAGACCACACCACACATGGAGAACAAAAAATAGCGCCTGAAGAGGCGCTATTTTTATCCAAAAGTGTGCTTAAAATGCCGCATCACGTGATCCACCAGGCGTTTTCAAAAAGTGATGACATTCCAGCAGCCCTGGTCTGTCCTGGTTGGCTTCAAGTGTGCCGAGCTGCCGCTCCTAATTAAGGCAGGCAGATCGTTTGACCGGCATAAATCCAGTTCGCATTGTAAAGTCCGTTGAACTGTGCCAGATAGTACACGTTATAGCCGTACCATGCAGCGATCTTGCCGAGCGTGTCCCCATAACGCACGACATAAGGCTTCGCACAATACGACGGGTATTGCGGATACTGTGGATACTGGGGCGGGGAATAGCCACCCGTGCTGACACACAATGTCTGACCGGCATAAATCCAGTTGGCATTGTAGAGACCGTTAATGGCCTTCAGATAGGTCCAGCTAACCCCATATTGCAGGCCAATGCGGAAGAGATTTTCGCCGTATTTCACCGTATGATACTGTGTGCAATAGCCGCTGGCCTGAGCTGGCTGCGCTGGCACAAAGGCTACCAGGAAGCCAACCACCAGGGCTACTACCAACAGCGATGAGATCGAACGCCGCCAAGAGAATCGTCTGGTGATGCCCATCTATGTCGCTCCTTCTGTGGTTGAGAGTTGATGTTACATACAAGTTTACTACGTAATTGAAATTATGGTAATTTCACTTTGCAAATGCCTTGTATGCCTTTATTTAATCAAAAACTAGAGAAGAAAAATGGTCGCCTTCCCTGCGCAAAAGTGACGGACAAGCTGACGATTTGGTTTGAGTCCGGTTTGCGATTTATTGGAGTAGTAAAACCACAAAAATAGTTTGCGCTTGTTCTGCACAAACTCTAGAATCAAACCCAGTTTATCGTGGAGAAGAAACGACTTCTGGGATAACCGGATTGGGCCGCAAACTTCGCAATCCCCGGCAGATGATCGTCAGGATCAAGTGGAGAAAATGGCATGTCCACAGCAAGCAGAATCTTCAAGGACCCGAACACCGGGTTGACGATGACCTTTACCAAAACCAGCGCGGAGACAGGCGGGGATTTGCTGGAAATCAAAACGCACTATCGCCCCAACAGTCCCAGACCGCCTGCGCACTATCATCCAAAACAGCAAGAGCACTTTGAGATTGCCGAGGGTAGTCTAACTGTACAGATGGCAGGCGAAGAGCGAGTCTATCATGCGGGGGAGTCGTTCGATGTACCGGTGGGCATCCCTCACGCCATGTGGAACGCGGGCGCTGTTACCACCGAGGTCCTCTGGCAGATTCGCCCAGCGCTGGAATCACAGGCATTTTTTGAAACGACCTGGGGGTTGCAGCAGGATGGTAAAGTCGGCCCGAACGGAACGCCAAACCTGTTGCAAGCATCGGTGATGATGCAGGCTTACAA
>JAIOHN010000651.1 GCA_019912985.1 Anaerolineae bacterium
ATACGGGTTTGCGCAACTGGTTCAATGATGACCCGCCTGTGCTGAACAGCTATGCTCTATACCGCCTGCTGACGATCTACGCCTTTACTGAGGACGAGGATCTCCTGTCGATTTACCAGGCTGTGCTCTCCAATTATCCTACCCTGGAAGAAGCGCCAGTCTATGCCAGCATGGCTATGGCTTTCTGGGATGGACTGCAACAAACCAACAATTTGCGTAGCGCATGCCAGTCGGTTCAGGCTATAATCAGCCAGCGTCCTGAAGCATTGGACCTGCTAAACCGCTATGGGAATCGCGGTCCAACCTACTCCGCGGATGACTTATGCCCATTTTAGGGCTGAAAAGCTAAATTTCTACCTCCACGAGGGCAGCCCGACGGCGGTCTTCATAGTAAACACATCGTAGGGAGTCTCATGTCCGATCTGTTAACTTATTTTCAGAGTCAGCAGCAAAATATGGTCGATCTGCTGACGACGCTGGTCAATTATGAAACACCAACAACCGTTAAAGAGTCGGTGGATAAGCTCGGCTCTTTTATGGAAGGGCAGTTTCAAGCCCTGGGCGCGTCGTCTGTGACCCGCATCCCACAAACAGAAGTGGGCGATTTTCTGCTGGCGAAATGGGGCGAAGATGCCCCTGGCAAGCCAATTATGCTTCTGATCCATATTGATACCGTCTGGCCGTTGGGTACACTGGCCCGCCGCCCTGTGACCATTGATGCCGAGGGGCGTCTGTTTGGTCCCGGCGCGATTGATATGAAAGGCGGGATCACCATTGTACTGACTGCGATTCGCGGCCTGATCGAGCGCAATGAATTGCCGGAGCGTCCGATCTGGGTGCTGATGACCAGTGATGAGGAAGTGGGCAGTATTTACTCCAAGCCGGTCATCGAGGAAGTAGCGTCTCAGAGCGGATTGGTGCTGGTGATGGAACCGGCTACACCCGAAGAAGCGCTCAAGACCTGGCGTAAGGGGATTGCCAGTTATACGCTGTATGTGGAAGGCCGTGCCTCACATGCCGGGAATGCGCCAGAGCAGGGGATCAATGCCATCCTTGAAATTGCGCAGCAGGCGCAGGCGCTGAATTTGATGCAAGACTTGAAGCGCGGCACGTCGGTGGCGATGACGACGATCAAGGGGGGTATTGCCTCCAACGTGATTCCGCCCCATGCCGAAGGCGCAATCGACGTGCGTATGATGACCGGTCAGGCATATGAAGATATTGACTCGCAGATTATGAATCTGGAGCCGTTTGTGCCGGGTGCCAAAGTCAATGTCGTGCGGCATCATGCTCGCGGGCCGATGGAACGCAATGAGCAGATGATTGCGACCTTCGCCCAGTGCAAAGCCATTGGCGAAAAATATGGTCTGACGGTGCGCGAAGATGGTAGTGGTGGCGCATCCGATGGTAATTTCACCGCCTATATGGGTATTCCGACGCTTGATGGGATGGGGCCGCAGGGACGTGGCCTCCATGCGGAGGATGAGCAGGTGGTGGTCGCCAGTCTGCCCCGGCGCGCCACGCTCATCGCGGGTATGCTGCGCGATTGGGTGTTTGAGTAAACGCGTTTCAGGGACACAGTGTGCCTCACTGTGTCCCTTTGTCACTTCTTAGTAGAGGATTGGATCCGGCACCAGCGACTCAAGCTCTGGCAGCAGGGTGACACTTTCCTGCTCGTTGGGGTCGGTGCGGGCGATGACTGCCGTACATGGCTCAACCGCACTGTTGTTGGCTGGCAGGTGTGGCGTTCCCGCCGGGATATACAGAAACTCCCCTGCTCTCACCACGCAATATTCCTGCAACTGATCACCATACCACATCTGCGCTTCACCACTGATCACATAAATCGCGGTCTCGTGATTTTCATGCATGTGCGCTTTTGTCCGTTCGCCGGGTGGAATCGTCAGCGTTAACATGCACAGCGCCTGCGCACCAGTCGTCTGCGCGGCGATGCCCTCGACGTAAGTATGCCCCTGCTTGCCCTCATAAGTGTGAGTAGGACGAATCACTTTACAAGTTGGTTCCATCATGCACCCCTTTTCTTTTTTACCAGTTTAAATGCATTTTCGCCTCGCCGCATAGGGAATTTCCACCAAATGCTTGACTCTCGGGTTACCTGAGGGTTTATGATATTCGTGAAAAATGGAACAATCCCGTATATCGTGGGACAGGCTGAGGGGAGAAACGCATGTTTAGGATCGGCCAATTTGCCAAGCTGTGCCGGGTTTCGATTCCTACACTGCATCACTATGATGAAATCGGGCTGCTAAAACCGGACTCGGTGGATCACCAGACCGGGTATCGCTACTACAGCGGGGCGCAAATCGCGCGCCTCAACCGTATTGCCACGCTCAAGGCCATGGGGCTGTCACTCAAGGAGATTGGCGATCTGCTGCACGAGAATCTTTCGGCAGAACAGATGCGGCACATGCTGGAAACACGCCGCACAGAACTGCTGCAGCAGATGAGTGATACGCATCAGCAACTGGTGCAGATTGAGCGTCGTTTGCGAGAAATCGTGCAGGATCATGATGAAGAAGAAGGGGATACAGACATGATGCAGGGGAAGATTGCGCAGATTTTCGGGGCGGTGCTGGATGTGGATTTTCCAGATGGCAAGCTGCCACATCTTTTCGAGGCGCTGCGAGTGCCATGCGAGGCAGGCGATGATTTGATCCTTGAAGTCCAACTCCACGTGGGTGGGAGTCAGGTGCGCGCGGTGGCGATGGGCAGCACCGATGGGCTGCGGCGCGGCGATGCCGTAATCGCTACCGGGCATCCTATCTCGGTGCCGGTGGGTGAGGCTGTTCTGGGGCGTATTTTTAACGTAGTGGGTGAGCCGATTGACCAGGGTCAGGCGATTGCGCCACAGGTGGCACGCCGCCCGATTCATGTTAATGGCCCCACATTTACGGATCAAAACCCGCATGTTCAGATTTTCGAAACCGGGCTGAAGGTGCTCGATCTGATTGCGCCGATTCGGAAAGGCGGCAAAGTGGGGATTTTCGGCGGGGCCAGCACCGGGAAAACCATCATCATCACCGAGTTGATTAACACCATCGCGGTCGCGCATGATGGCCTGTCGGTTTTTGTGGGTGTTGGCGAACGCACACGCGAGGGGACGCAGCTCTACGGTGAAATGCGCGAGGCAGGTGTGCTGGATAAGCTGGCGATGGTCTTTGGACAGATGAACGAACCGCCGGGGGTGCGGCTGCGTGTGGCGTTTTCTGGGGTGACGATGGCCGAACACTTCCGCGATCAAGGCCGGGATGTCCTGTTGTTTATCGACAATATCTACCGCTTCTCGCTGGCTGGGTCCGAGGTCTCGGCGCTGTTGGGGCGGATGCCGTCGGCAGTGGGCTATCAGCCCACACTGGCCGAGGAGATGGGGCAGTTGCAGGAACGGTTGACCTCGACCAGTACCGGCTCGATCACCTCGATTCAGGCGGTATTTGTCCCGGCAGATGATTACTCTGACCCGGCCCCGGTGACGGTGTTTGCGCATCTGGATGGCACGATTGCGCTCAGCCGGTCGATTTTCGAGCGGGCATTGTTTCCGGCGGTTGATCCGTTGGTGACCAACAGCCGGATGCTGGACCCGGCTTATGTGGGTGATGAACATTACAATGTCGCCAAAGAAGTGCAGCGGGTGTTACAGCGCTACCAGGATTTGCAGGACATCATCAGTATCCTGGGGACTGAGGAACTTTCCGATGATGACAAACTGCTGGTGGCCCGTGCTCGCAAGATCGAGTTTTTCCTTACCCAGCCGATGTTCGTTGCCAAACAGTTCACCGGGCGAGAGGGTCGTTATGTGCCGATACCGGATACGGTAAAGGGCTTCCGCATGATCTTGAATGGTGAAGTCGACCACGTGCCGGAGCAGTTGTTTTACATGGCCGGGCCGATTGAGGAAGTGCTGGCGCGCTATGAAAATATAGAGTATGCCGTCAGCGCATAGTGGTAGGGGATGGTTTCTGCGGTGCAACATAGCCTCTTATTCGTAGTAGTTCTTCCCTGGTGGTGATGCTGCGCATGGTCACAATCCAGGCATGAATCGAAGGGCTGGCATCCAGAATTGCGTGGACCGCTGGCCCGGTTGGATCGCTGCCGCCTGCGCCCGGTTCGCCGCTCTGGTAGCCGCCGTAAAAGGCGAAGAACGCCTGATTGAGCTTGCGGATGAGATAGCCATGCTCGACAAACAGGCGGCGCTGGTCTTCCATGTAGGTTTCGGCTTCTTCAACCTTGTCTTCTGCCAGCAATTCATCGACATGGCGGCGCGTGGTATCCAACACTGTGCCGAAGTCAAAATCGTCGGTTTGCTGTGTGAGAGAAACGCGTTGCGCGCCAGCGGTGGGCGCAGGAGCCAACTCGGGATAGTAGCGCTGCAACACCAGCGGCGCGATCTGCTGGCCGAAGAGGTTGGCTGTGGTCTCGTTGATGATGCGGGCTTCTCCAGCGAAGTCGTAGCTAAGACCGAGTGGGAATGCGAAAAAGTAATGATGCAGCCATTCATGGGCAAAGATATCAGCGGCCCGCTCGATCGACGCTGTTTCGTAGATCATCGCCGGATAAAGCGCGATGCCACCCAGCGGCACGATAAGCGACGAGACATCTTCCTCCTGGTCAATCCGGTTTTCAATCGCGGTCATCTCATCTACCGGCAGCGGGTCCACATTGATCGAATACTCGAAGCGGATTTCGTCGCGCGGGGAAATAATCAACAGATTTGGTACCTGCGTAAAGTGCATAGAAATCGGCGGTAAAAGCTGGCCGAGTGTGCCGAATCCCTGCTCAGCCAAAACGGTGGCAACCTGCCCTTCGAGGATTGCTTCAGCCAGTGGTTGCCGTTGACTCAAGCTCTCGCGCAGTTGATCGCGTTCTGCCCGGAGGTCGGCGGATTCGGCCTCCGGGTCGGTGACATCCGGGCTGGTGTAAATCGCCGAAACCTGCGCTTCAAGCTGCTGTGCGGTGGTGATGTCGGCCATATAATCGCGCACGAACTGGCTGCGGTCAGCTTCACTCATAAAGGGCTGCAATCCAAACAAGGTCTGCTGCGTTTTGGTCGCCAGCGCATCGATTTCCCAGGTGACATAGTCAAATAGGTGATCGCGCACCAGCCATGCAATCGCGGTGCGTTCCTGGTTGATGGGGTAAGTTGAATATTGCAGACCGTAGAGGAAAAGGAGCAGCAGTAGAAAGTAACCGATTAGCCGCCGGGCAAGCCGCCACAACCCACCGAGAATCCGAAATACCAATAAAATCCGTCCCTGATTGGGGACACGGCGAACCGTGCCCCATGATTTTCCATTAATTCCCTAATCATACCGGAAGCGGCGCACCGCAATCAAGAAGATCACCAGCCCTATCGCCAACAATACCCCGACTGGCAGCAGCACGTCCTGAATGCCACCGTCGCGGTAGATGAGGGTGCTAAAGCCATCCATCGCCCAGGCCACGGGTGACACATGCCCGACTGTCTGCATCCAATCCGGTACGATTTCCAGCGGCCACCATGCGCCGCCAAGCGGAGCCAGAGTCACAGCCATCAATGTGACCAGGCCGTTCGCTTGTGTCTCCGAGGTGACAAAGGTTCCCAGCAGCAGCGAAATCGCGGTCATACAGGCGGTGAAGGCGACCATGACCAGCACCAGCGCAGGGATATTGCTGCCAAAATCGGCTCCGAGTACCAGCGCGCCAAAGGCGAAGGCAACGCCGAACTGCACCATGCCCATGATGAAACGTGCCAGCATCTTGCCGCCGATGACCTGACTCGGGCTGACTGGCATCATAATCAGGCGCTGGAGGGTCCACTCCTTGCGCTCGCGCAGCAGGATAAATGCCCCGGCCAGTACGTTGAACATGACATACATGCTGCCCATGCCCGGTACGGATTGCTGAAAACCAGAGGTTTGGCCGGCATCGGTGGTTTGTGACAGGCTTTGCTCAAAGCTGACAACTTCCGGTAATCCTGTCCAGATGCTGCTGGCGCGGTCATAAACCTGCTGCTGGAATTGTTCGCGGTCTGCGTCATCGGCGAAGCTGGCAGACAAACCGGAATTTTGAAACACATCCACCGCCACCCGTGCGGCAACCGAGGCACCGCTTACCCGCTGAACTGCTGCCTGCACGGATTGCAGGATGGTGCTGGGCTGGCCGGGCTGCTCATTGGAGCGGTAGACGATGTTGACTGGTTCTCCATTGAGTGCTCCCTCACTAAATCCTGCCGGGATTATCAACGCGGCGGACGTGACATTATCCTCCAGACGGCTGGTGAGGCGTGCTTCATCCAACGGCTCATCGCCAACTGCACAGGCATCCTCAGCGTCATTGTCCATCGGGCATAGGATGAGGCTGTTATTTGCCTGACGTATCCCCTCAAGTAACTGTACGGAGAGATCACTCTGGTCGTTGTCCAGCACGTCCATCCGATAACGAGGCGTACTCCCGCCACCACCACCGGAACCACCGTTCGCCAGCCCGATAATGAAAATCAATACACAGGGGAGCACCAGCAGATTGATCCAGACACCGCGCTCGGCGAAGGTCACGCGTAAATCTGTTAAGGCCACATACCATAATTTGCGCATGGTTAATCTCCCTCAAATATCCTGGCGGCGGTTGAAGATCACGAAACCGCTCAAAAACAAGGCTGTACCGATCAATGCCAGAAAGACGAGATTGACCAGAATATCGGAGTTCCCCTGGGACAGCTTATTAAAGCCTTCTGATCCCCACCGCACAACAGATAGGCGTGTGAATGGCTGCAGAACGGGAATCGCGTCGATAGGGAAAAATGCGCCACCCAGGACACCCATAAACATCGCCAGGATGCTGCCGACGATACTGGCTTGTTCGGTTGTTTTGGCGATGGCGGCAATCAAGATGCCGACACCGGCAGCGGCCAATGCTGTAAACACCAGCATCAGGGCGATAGCAGGCAAGTTTGTCCCCCAAATGGCGAAGATGCCGTAAAGCAGGCCAGAGATGACCGATAGGGCTACAAACAAGAAGAGCAATTGCAGCAGCACCATAACCAGAACACCGAGTGCCTTACCACCCAAGATCACCGCGCGTGGCG
>JAIOHN010000652.1 GCA_019912985.1 Anaerolineae bacterium
CGGGTTGAGTCATACCTTGCCAACACTGACTGATGGACGTTACTATTGGCGTGTGCGTGCGGTCAACAGCATTGGGATTGCCGGTGACTGGAGTTCTGCATGGAGCTTTGCTGTGGATGCCACACCACCATCTCCACCAACCCTGACCAGCCCTGCTGATGGTCGGGTCCTGAAATCATTGCGACCTACCCTGCGTTGGAATGCCAGCGCAAGTGCCGTTCGGTATCAAGTGCGTCTCTCAAACCAGGCAAATTTCAACAGCGTGTTGTTCAGCACAGAAACCAACAGACGTTCGATCAAGCCACCACAATCCTTGCTTCCAGGAAATTACTTCTGGCAGGTACGTGCACAGGACAGTCAGGGCCGTTGGGGAAGTTACTCCACCAGTCACTTCACCATCAATATTCAGCGTTCACCTGAGGACAACCAAAGCACCACTGACACCACACCGACCTTACGATGGAACACCTATAGAGGTGCGATCCGTTATCAGATTGAAGTCAGCGACAACGCCGATTTCAGTAACCCGGTGGTTCGATACACCACAACGAAAGCCAGAACCCGCAGCTTCACATTGGCGAATGCACTGAGTCACGGGATTTATTACTGGCGGGTCAATGTCGATATAGGCAGTGGATTTGTGTCATCCTCTGTTTCCTGGCAACTCACTATTACGCCAACACCTCTTTCACCGCCAACATTGGACGAACCGATCAATGCCGTATCCATTACCGATAAAACTCCAAGGCTTGTGTGGTCGTCCGGATCGAGTCAGGACATGCTTATTTATCATATCCAGGTAGACGATAACTCGCAGTTCAACAGTCCAGAAGTGGATGTGATGGTAAACGGGTTGAGTCATACCTTGCCAACACTGACTGATGGACGTTACTACTGGCGTGTAAGTACCATGAATGATTTGCTGGTTGATGGAGCTTGGAGCAGTGTGCTTTATTTCGACCTAGATTCGCCAAACAGCTGAGTCATTGAAGTCGTATTATCGAAAGTAGATACTCTTACCAAGCCAGCTACAATATGTTCAGCAGGGGCAAAACAAAAGGAAATTCTCGCATTTTGGCTAAACTCCGTTGTTGATGATCAAAGCCCAACAACAAGAAGTCAATCCGTAATCTCCGGAAATGATAACCTAGGATGTCTAGTCCCTTAGAAGTCTGGATACCGTTGTCGGGAGCCTCGGCACAGGGGCGATCGTCAACAGCGGTAATGTAGGTAAAGGCTTGCATCGGACCGTATCGTGGTTCACTTGCATCTTTGATCACTGCCAAGGTTGAGATATCGTCTGTTACTTCAACCAGAGGGGCATAGATCCAGCTGGTACGAATAGTGGATCGGGCATGGACTCCGTAACGGTTACGGGATGGCCCCTGCTCCACCGCATATGGCTTCCTCGTGCTTTACGCAAACGACGGCGGTTGCGAGCGATGCAACATTGTGCAACGTTTTCACGCGAAAAAAGGGAAAATGCCCATTTTTGCAACACCGTTCTTATATGCCTTCGCCCTCTCTCATCGCCAAAATCTACGCGGAAAGGCGATCGCTTCCAGTCATATCCGCGCTGTGGATGCGCATCACAGCCGAGAAGCAATTGGACAAATTTGGACAAATTCGCGCGGAAAAAGGGGTAAAGTGGCCGTTTTTCGGACACCAGTGATATATGCCCTCCCCCTCTCTCATGCGTAAAAATCTACGCGAAACTGTGTCCGCCGTAACCGTTACGGCTTTTCCCGCGCCCTCCCCCATGTTCACTTTGGACCACCGCCATCCTTTTCCTTCTCCGCGCCATCTCAGAAAAACGCAAAGCGCTCCCAGGCAACCATCCCAGGAGCGCTTGCACAGAACCGTCGTCCGGCCAGGAGACCAGGGCCAGCGACGGCCAGTCATATCACCGGCTTGAAAGAAGTCTTTTCGCGATAAATGAAGTGCCCGCCGTTTCGGTGGTGGCGACCGGCAGCGCGTGGGCAGGGTCTTACACCAGATCATGGGGCTGCCGCCGTTGCATCGCCAGCCAGGTCAGCCCGCCATAGGCATTGAGCTGGTGATACTGCGGTCGTGAGATATGGATGGGCAGTATAAAGTTCTACTTCTACCACCGCGCCGGAAGTTCTGGAATTTAGCTGCTTAGCTTCCCAATAGCAGTCTGGATTTCCTGCCCTAGTCAAACGAGTTTATTGTCCTACTCTTCATAGTCTAGCATTCCGGGAGACGGGTTGCACGCTCTTGTACGATAACAGATGCGCTTGTATGCATCTGTTTTGGGTTCGTAACCTGTCTGAGCGTCGGCTATACTTGCTGCATGTCAATGCCAATTCTCGCCACGAAACTCTATAAACCTGTGTTACGCCCTGGTTCGGTGCTGCGTCCACGGCTGATCGAACAACTGAACGCGGGTCTGTACGGCAAACTGACGCTTATCTCCGCACCAGCCGGATTCGGCAAGACGACCCTGGTTGCGGAATGGATCAGCAGTGGGGATCATGCGACAGCCTGGCTTTCCTTGGATGAGAGTGACAGCGACCCAGTCCGCTTCCTGACTTACTTTGTCGCGGCATTGGAGACCATTGCCCCCCGGATTGGCGCAGGCATCATGAATACGATCGGTTCACCGCAGCCACCGTCTATCGACTCGCTGCTGACACCGCTCCTGAATGCGATTGCGTCACTACCTGATGAACTTGTACTCGTTTTGGATGATTATCATGTGCTAGACAGCACAGAAATTGACTCAGCCCTGAGCTTTCTGATCGACAACCTGACACCACAGATGCATCTGATCATCACTACCCGTGAGGACCCCTCACTGCCGCTGGCCCGGCTGCGCGGTCGGGGCCAGTTGACCGAACTACGTGCCACCGACCTGCGGTTTACCCTCGATGAGGCTACCGGGTTTCTCAATCAGGTCATGGGCCTCAATCTCACGACGGAGGACATCGCAGCGCTAGAACAGCGTACTGAAGGCTGGATCGTGGGTCTACAGTTGGCAGCGCTATCGATGCAGGGGCAACAAGATACGCATCAATTTATCGAGTCATTCACGGGCAGCCATCATTTTGTGTTGGATTACCTGATCGAAGAAGTTCTGAGTCATCAGCCACCATACATACACGATTTTCTGCTGAAGACAGCCATTCCGGAGCAGCTTTGCGGCTCATTGTGCGATGCTATCCTGCAAGATGCCAGCCCTTCCGGCGTGAATACGCTCGAAAGTATCCGGCAGGCGAATCTGTTTTTGATTCCGCTGGATAATGAGCGCCGGTGGTATCGTTATCACCATCTCTTCGGGGATTTACTTCGAAAACGCTTACATGAATCGCCCCATATAGATGTGAAAATGCTGCATAGTCGAGCCAGTGCCTGGTATGAAGCCAATGGTTTCGAGATGGAGGCATTTCACCATGCGGCGGCAGCCGATGATGTCGAACGCACTGAGCGGCTGATCGAGGGACATGGCACGCCCCTGTACCTGCGCGGCGGTGTCGCACCGATTTTGCGCTGGTTTGGTTCTCTCCCAAAAGCAACATTCGATGAAAAACCATCGTTATTAGTGACCTATGCGGTCGTATCAACCGTTGCCGGGCAGCAGGCTGATCATATTGAAGACCGATTGCAAGCCGCAGAAATCGCGCTGCAAGATGAACCACGTGATACCAGAAACCGTGAATTGCTTGGGCAAATTGCCGCTGTACGCAGCATGTTGGCTGTTCCGCACGGTGACATTGAGACGATGTTGTCACAGTCGAACCTTGCGCTGGAAATGCTCCCTACCGACAGTCTCTCGATGCGCTTATTCGCATTGTGGACAAATGGAATGGCACACCAGCAAAGTGGTGAAGGCGAGACAGCCCGGCAAATTTACACGGAAGTCGTCTCCATCGGCGCGTCGGCAGGCAACACCATGATGATCCTGGCGGTTCTGACGAATCTTGGGCAGCTTCAGGAGGAGGACAATCAGCTTCATCAAGCGCAGCTGTCCTATCAGCGCGTGCTGGCACTCGTTGGTGAACCACCCTGGCCTATGGCCTGCGAAGCTTATCTGGGTCTCGCCCGTATTCACTACGCCTGGAATGACTTGGAGCAGGCCGAATTCTTCGGACAACAGGGATATGAACTGGGACGCCAGATTGAAAATGTGAACACCCCCATCAAGTCCGGCATCTTACTGGC
>JAIOHN010000653.1 GCA_019912985.1 Anaerolineae bacterium
ACGCCAGATAGTTGTCTTACAATCATTACGCAGCGCGTCCCGGTCAAGTTGCGAGCTGAGCTGTGCATAGTCATAAAGCACATCCAGCGTTCCCACTGGCCCACAAGCTGGACAGGTGTAAGTTACTTCACCCGGGTCATATTCCTGCCCGCACACTGCACACTTCAATACTTTAATCTCAGCCATCAAACCTCATACCACACGTGCAAATAATTCAGTATCCGTAGAGGGTGAAACTTTGCTCTCACCCTGGAATAATTCGTGTCCCTGTCTCACCACGCAACGCGCGTGCCAGGTTGGGTGGATCGGTAATCACCGCCTGCGGGCCACCCATACGCACAAACGCGCACGCCGCCTCAATTTTTGGCAGCATACTCCCTTTGCCGAAATGCCCCTCATCGATATACCGCTGGGCCTCAGCCAGAGTCAGTTGATCCAGGTCGATCTGGTCCGGCTTGTTGAAGTTCAGCGAGACTTTCTCCACGCCCGTGGAAATCACGAATAGATCAGCACGCAGCGTCTGCGCCAGCAGGCTGCTGGCACGATCTTTGTCGATCACGGCGAACGTCCCGCACAGGTTGCCTTGCTCATCGCGCACAACAGGAATGCCGCCGCCACCGCCTGCGATCACCACATAATTACTCAGCATCAGCGCTTTAATCGCATTAATTTCCTGAAAAGCCAGCGGTTGCGGAGAAGCTACCACGCGCCGCCAGCCGCGCCCCGCGTCTTCCATCACCTGCCAGCCGTCGGCCTCTGCCCGTCGTGCCTCATCTTCGATCATGAAGCCGCCGATTGGCTTGGTCGGATGTTCAAATGCCGGGTCCTGCGGATCGACCAGCACCTGACATACGACTGTAAGGATCGTCCGGTTGATTCCCATGCGGCGGATGGCGTTATCCAGTGATTGTTGCAGCATGTAGCCGATGCTGCCCTGCGTATCCGCCACCACCAGATCAAGCGGGACTTCATGCAGACCTTCATGCTTGGCGGCGATCTCCGCCCGCCGCAGGATATACCCCACCTGTGGGCCGTTTCCATGCGTGACGACGACGCTCCAGCCTTCTGCGATCATGCCTGCAATATGCGTGCAGGTCTCGCGTACCGCCTCCCACTGCTGCGCAACTTCCGGGCGTTTGGGGTCTTGAATTAATGAATTGCCACCGATAGCGACAACCGCCAGTTTATCGACCATAATGAACCTTTATTTTGTAATGTGATCTTAGCCTATCATACCGTACAAGGCGCTAACAATAAGGTGTTGAGGCGTTAGGAGTCAGGATGATAATCGAAAGCCCCAATGAGGATTGAATCGTCTTGCTGGCTGGTGGTGCGATCAAAAGCGGGCAGGCGTTCGCCGCTTTGCCAGTTGTAGACAATCAGGCGCAGGTGGTAACTGCCTTCAGGCAAATCAGGCAGGGTGATGTGCGTTTCCTCACAGTAAAACGCCAGGAGCGGCAGTCCATAATCCGCCTGGGCGATCATTTCACCGGCGCTGTCTTCAACATGCAGCGCGACCGAATAGGTATTCGCAGGCACATTTTCGCCAGCCGTCCACGTGATGATGGTAGAAAGGTCGTTAGACTCTGTGAGGGTGACCGGCTGCACGGCCACGACGCCCACCTGCTCACCGAAGGTGTAAATCGAAGCAGCCATGGGGTTGTCTGAGGGGGTGCAGCAAACTGGCGTCTTGACATATTCTTCCAGGTAAAGCTCATCGAAATCGTAGAGTTTTTCGCACAGGACGTAGTTGTTATCCAGCTTGGCCGTGAGAATGGGCAAGCGTGAGCCATAAGGTTGGTCACGCTCCACCGCCAGCCAGATGCGGGTGACATCTGGTTGCTCGATCATTGACTGCACCTGCATGGCGAAACTGTCGGCATCGATCCACGAAAGCATGGTGAAATCCACGGGCAGGCGGCTCATATAATATTCGAAGGTGCCGCCCACTGCCCAGTTGTTGACCGGACTGTGGAGAATCACCAGATCATCCGGCAGGATGTTGTTTTCCAGCGTGTCCGCCATGACATCCAGCGGCAGGTGAGGGCGGAAAATGCGCAGATAAACATCCTGAAAAAGGGCATCATTAAACTGTGGCATAAAGCTGAAGTACACGCCGGTCGCAATCCACACCGCGCCGACGATAGTCGCCGCGAGCCTGCGCCAGCAAAAAAGCGCCTGAAAGCCCAATGCTGCGGCCAGCGCCCACAGCGGCAGCACAACCATGATATAGCGGATATGCCCCATAAATGGCACGATCAGGTTGAGCAGCAGCGCCAACAGCACCGTGCAGCACAGGCCGAACAACGCCAGTCGCTTGACGCGTGTTGCCCGGTTCACTAGGGCCAACAGGGGAAGCGCCGCCAGAACCCAGGTGCCATTGCTGAAAGCATAGGCCAGCATCGCCAGCGTTTCTCCGGTATTCATGGCTAACACCTGCCGGTTGCTGTTTTCCTCCAACCCGGTAACCGTGCCAAGCAGCACCTGCGCCCACGGCATAAAGAGCAGGCCGCTGAGCACGAGGAGCGCCAGCGTGATCCACCAGCGGCGGTTTTTTGCGACAAACAACAGGTGATAAAGTGCGATCGCGGTGATGAACAGCGCCCCGGTGTAATGGGTATAGAGCAGCAGGGTAGCACTGACGACCAGCCCACTGCCATAAATCCAGGTTCGTCCGAAACGCGGCCTGACCAAACGCCAGTAGCAGACCAGCAGCAGCACAGCGAAAAAGGTCAGCAGGGTATAGGTGCGCAGCTCATGCAGATAGCTGATGTAAAAAGCCGAGGTAGCAGTGAGCAGTGCGGCCAGCAGCCCCACGCGGCGCGATGCCATGTCACTGCCCAGCCGGTAAATCAGCGTGATCGTGAGCAACCCCAGCAGGAGTGTCAGCGCCCGGTCAGCAAAAGCCGTCCATCCAACCAGGTTGCCCCACACATTCAACACCAGATAGAAGGCCGGGGCGTTAAATGGGTCCTGTTCGACGACATGCGTCCACACCTGGGGCAGGGTGCGCGGACCAAACTGCGCGCCGCCAGAGATCGACAGCGACAGCAGCTCATCCCACCACAGCATCCCCCGGTCCAGCCCGGCGATGCCTAACGCTGCTGCCAGCAGCACGATCAAAGTAGCGGCAAGAATGAACAGGGCTTGTCGACGCGAAGGGAGAACGCGCACGGAATTTCCTTGTTGGCTCTATGAATCAACGATGCACAGCACAGTCCCGCACTCTAATCACGGTTTGCGCCCGGCGCAAGAGGGGATTCCGGGAATAGCGCCGATAATCACTTCTGCTCGCCATCCTGCCGCTGCTTGAGTTCGTGGACCATCTCGTAAATCACCTTCAATGCCTCGTCCTGTGCCACCAGATGATCGAGAATCGCGCGGATTTCCTGCTCAGACTTCACGTTGATGAGGTAATCGTTGTGCGATTCCAGCCGGTCGCGCGCCGCCTGCCGTCCCTGACTCATCATGATGATCGGCGCGGTGAAGGCCGCCTGAGTCGAGAGGACGAGATTCATCAGGATGAACGGGTATGGGTCCCACTTGAACACCCAGGCCACGCTGTTTAGCACAATCCATATCACCAGGATGATGCTCTGCCCGATGATAAACTGCCACGACCCGACAAACCTGGCGATCCAGTCCGCCGCCCGCTGCCCGACCGTCATCTGCTCGCGGAACACCTCGTTGACATCCTGCACCGGCCCATGATTGTGCGTAAAGGGTTTCGGAAAACTCACCTGTTTCATCACTCCACCTCGAAATAAAATGCGGCTAGCCGCAGCTAACCGCAAGAAAACATTTTCGGTTGAATACTTTAGCGCATGGTTAGCGCCATCACCGCTTTCTGTGCATGCAGCCGATTCTCGGCCTCGTCATACACGATACTCTGCGGTCCGTCGATTACCTCGTCTGTGACCTCGATGTTGCGGTCCGCGGGCAGACAGTGCATGTACACGGCGTGATCCTGCGCCATGTTCATCCGGCGCGAGTCGGTGATCCAGTCCGTGTACTGCTTGCCAATCCGTGCCGATTCGTCGTTGTCGGTCGTCGTCAGCAGCGCGCCCCAGCTTTTCGGATAGACGATGTCCGCGCCCTGGAAGCCTGCGTCGAAATCATCCAGCACTTCCAGCGTACCGCCGCTCGTGCGCGAATTTTCCTTCGCCTGCTCCATGATGTCCGGCATCAGTTTGTACTCCGGCGGATGAGTCAGGCGCACATTCATGCCAAAGCGCGTCATCAGCAGGATCAGACTTTGCGGTACCGAGATCGGCTTTTGATAGCTGGCGGCATAAGCCCAGCTGACATTGATCGTCTTGCCGCGCAGATCACGCCCGAATTTCTCCATGATCGTCATCAGGTCGGCCAGAATCTGGAACGGGTGATAGACATCGCATTGCATATTCAGCACCGGCACACGGCTGGCCGCCGCCACTTCCCGGATATATCGGTTGCCGAAGTCCCAGTCGCACTGGCGAATGGCGATGCCATCGGTATAGCGCCCGACGATCTCGCCGATCTCTTTGGCTGTGTCGCCGTGGCTGATTTGGGTCGTCTCGCTGTCGATAAACATGGCATGACCGCCCAACTGTGCCATACCCGCCTCGAAGCTGGTGCGCGTGCGCGTGCTGGTGAAGAAGAACAGCATCCCCAGCACTTTATCGCGCAGCACAGCGTGTGATTCGCCCAGCGCCCGCTTGCGCTTCAAATCCCACGCCACATCCAGCACGGTTTCAATTTCGTCTCGTGTCCATTCCTGGGTCGTAATCATGTCACGACCGCGCAGGTCGGTTTGCATACTTGATGCCCCTTACTCATAACGCGCGTCCAGCCGCGCCCGGTTCAAACCGCACATTATACCGCAAGCCACTGCGCGAACCACGCCTGCGTCGCTTCATAATCGTAGATATGCGCGCCGTCATGCACCACCAGCGCGCAGCGATCTGCCGCCCCGTGCAGCGCATAAGCCGCCTGCACCGTCTCGAACTGCGCGCGCGTGCCGCCGATGGGGAAGATGGGGTCATTCGCCCCGGTGACGACCGCCAGCGGACGCGGCGCGATCAAGGCCGCCAGGTCGCCCATCTCGCCATATTCCAGAATCCCCGGCACGTAATTGCACTCGCAGTGCTGCATCCCCAGAATCGAGCCC
>JAIOHN010000654.1 GCA_019912985.1 Anaerolineae bacterium
CCATCTGGGAACGCTGGGATGGTTGGACCGACGATGATGGCTTTCAGGACCCAGGAATGAATTCCTTCAATCATTACGCATACGGCGCAATAGGTGCGTGGCTTTACAGCACAGTTGCAGGTATTGAGATTGATCCTGACCAACCGGGTTATAAGCACATCATTCTCCGCCCTCAGCCCGGCGGCGGTCTGACTCACGCCAGTGGGCGATTGAACAGCCCCTACGGTGAAATCCGCTCGGCATGGGAAATCAATAAAGGTCAGATCAGGCTGGCGGTACAAATACCGGCTAACACCAGTGCAACTGTTTATCTGCCTGCGGAGGATGGTCAGGCTTTAGCCCTCAATGGCCGTCCTGTTCAGGGTCTGGTTCAGAAACTGGCAGCCGGGCAGTATGAATTCGTCATCGGTTGAGCGCAGTGACCAACCATCAGAGAGAATCTGTATGAAGTGGCACATCAACTTCAAATAGTATGATTGATTTAGGAGGAGATTCCCGTGCTCGATTTTCCAATCGTGGATACACACCTGCATCTGTGGAACCCTGCTTATTTGCGTTATCCCTGGCTGGATGGTATCCCGCTTCTCAACAAGCCTCATCTACTGGCAGATTATCGCCATGTCTGCGGTCCGATCCAGGTCGAGAAAATGGTGTTCTTGCAGTGCGAAGTCGAATTTTCGCAATTTATGGAAGAGGCTGAATGGGTAACTGGCCTCGCCCAAGAGGACTCTCGTATTGCAGGTATGGTTCCCTGGGCACCGCTCGAAAAAGGTGATGCCGCTCGCGCCGCCCTGGAACAACTGGCTCAAAACCCGCTCGTCAAGGGGATACGGCGTATTATCCAATTTGAGCCAGATATGAATTTCTGTCTACGGCCGGACTTCATCAAGGGGGTACAGGCCCTGCCCAGTTACAATCTCAGCTTCGATATTTGTATCGCGCATGTTCACCTGGCGAATACGATCAAGATGGTACAACAATGCCCCAACGTCCAATTTATTCTCGATCACATCGGCAAACCCGACATAAAAAATCAAGTTTTTGAACCCTGGCGGCGTGAAATAAAAGCATTGTCAGAGTCTCCGAATGTCTGGTGTAAGATCTCGGGGTTGGTTACGGAAGCCGATCATCAGAACTGGACTAAAGAGGATTTGAAGCCTTACATTGACCATGTGATCGAATGCTTTGGCTTTGATCGTGTGATGTACGGCGGCGACTGGCCGGTGGCTTCGCAGGCGACCGAATATCCGCGCTGGGTTGAAACACTGGAATGGGCTGTCAACGGGTGTTCGGATGATGAGCTGGAAAAATTGTTTCGCAAGAACGCCATCAGCTTCTATCGGCTCTGATGCCTGGCGGCACGTGTGATATGAGAGTGGGCTACAGTTGTCTTTGTGCTGCTTGGTCCGTGGGCTTTTGAGTGATTAAATATTGAATTTTACCAAAGGGGTTATTGATGGATTGGTCAGGAAAAGTGGCTGTTGTGACAGGTGGTGCATCCGGGATTGGCGCGGCCACGGCGCGAGAATTTGCTCTTGAAGGTGCATCAGTCGCCATTTTTGACATCAATGAGACTCTTGGTGTTGAGGTCGTGGAAGCACTGCGCGACGAAGGTTACAGCGCCGAGTTCTACACAGTGAATGTTTCCGACTTTGATGCCTGCCAGGCGGGTGTCAAAGCCGTGGTCGAACGATGGGGTAGGGTTGACTTCCTGGTCAACTGTGCGGTGAGTTTCATCGCCAAAGGTCTTGATGTTACTGCTGCCGATTGGGACCGCAGCCTGGGTGTGAATATTCGCGGCTATGCCAACATGGTGCAGACCTGTTACGAACCAATGCGCGTCGGTGAAGGCAAGGCTATCGTCAACATTGCCAGTATTTCAGCGCATGTCGCCCAACCTAATCGCTGGACTTATAACGCGACAAAGGGTGCAATTGTGGCAATGAGTAAATGTCAGGCGCTTGATCTTTCACAAGATGGCATACGGGTCAACATTGTAAGTCCGGGGTGGATATGGACACCTGAAGTCGCCAAAGCTGCGAATGACGATCGCGCGCAATGGGAGCCGGTCTGGGGACGCTACCATATGTTGCGGCGTTTGGGGGATCCGCGAGAAGTTGCACGGGCCATCTTGTTTTTGTGCAGTGATGATGCAAGTTTTATTACTGGCACTGAACTCGCAGTTGATGGTGGATACCTGGGTCTCGGTAGCGAAGGTCTGGGTGATACGTCAGCTTTCGCTGGTTCCGAATGAGAGTGGTAGTTCTCTGAATCCGGGTGGAACCAGTTTCTATTCCTACTATATGATCGGAATAACAGCGATTTTTGACCGATAACTTTGCTGTGTGTAAAACTTCTTTGGTCAATTTGAAATGGACAGGAATCCTCGTCTCTTATACGCTTGGCGATCCTTCCCGTTAGATGTATCGAGCCTGATCAAATGCGGGCGCTGACAACATCTCAAATCCTTGAATAAAGCCGGTCAAGGCATCCGCACCAGAAGTATGACCGTATTGCAAAAGGTACAATATAGCGGTGCGTACTTGCTGGGAGATTTCTGCTCTGAAAAGCTGGTGCCAGGGTTGCGCGTACTTGCCACTTCCTGCCATTTTCAGATGTGCTCCTGAAAAAAGGGTCGTCTGTGAACAGGCAGCGTTGACCATCAAATTGATCTTTTCCTGGTAGCCCAGACAATGGAGTGCAGCGACGCAACCCAATAGCCAGTCATCGCCAGCGGGTGTGAGTCCAATTCCTTTGCCTGCAAGGGATTGGGTCGCCGTAAGGAGCGCGGCATTATCCTGGGTTTGGAGTGCATCAATAACAGCCTGTGCTGCTTCAGAAAGTTGAGTCAACAACCGCCGCTGAAAATATGATTGAACAGGTGGTAAGTTCAGGTAAGGTTGCGCCAGGCTGTCGGCTGAATGCTCAAGCAGCTTTTTGCCAATCCACAAAATTTCGGGAATGTTCATAACACTTGGTAGGCGCAATATCGCATTCCATACCGGCGTGGTGGCTGTATCGATAATTATTCCAGCAGCTCCCAGATTATAGGGGGCGCTGTAAACGGTTTCCAATTCAGTGAGTGCAGATAGTTCTGGTAGCGGAACTACAATATTCAGTGGGCCATTGCCGACCGTGGATGCCACAATGCTGATGACGTGATCGTGTTCGTCAGCGAGATTCCAGGCGTGCTTCGAGATATTTAAAACGCGAATACGATGTGCATTGCGCAGCCAGATTTGCGCATCTTCAGTCGTGGAAACCGCCTGAATAGTCACAGGGCTTACCATGATTCCATCACCTGGAATGCATCTGCAAAACATTGTCGTGGTGCCTCAACAATGCCTGCGCCAACCATGCCGATACCGGGTTTCTTATGGGCAATGCCGGTATTCAGGCGCGGCAAAATGCCTGTTTCCATCACGTAACGCACATCAATACCAATCGGTGTGCCTCGAAATTCCAATGCCGGGATGGTGAACTGACTGTGTTCAGCCACGCAAATCTCGTACATTTCCAGCGTTGTGGCGATAGCATCCTGCACCGAACCGCCCACGAAGCGCGCAATAGCTGGCGCACCGGCCATCGCAAACGCGCCAAAGCCTGCCGTTTCGGTAATGGTGCTGTCACCTATATCGGGATTGGCATCATCCGCGCTAAACCCTGACAGATACAAACCCTTGATGATCCCTGCTGGGGCCGTGAACCAGCGTTGAGGGTCACCTGCCACACGGATTCCAAAATCGGTGCCGTTTCGAGCCATGACAGTGACAACAGTCGCGCCCGCAATGCCTTCAGCAGAGAGCGCCATTGCCTTTGCGGCAGCCATCGCCATGTTCAGAAAAAAGTGGTCGTTATCATTGATAAATTCCAGCACCTGGGCCAGCGATTCCGTATCCTGGCAGGTTTGTACCAGGGACGGGGCCAACATCCGCATCAGAAGCGAAGTCGCTGCCCGGTTGCGATTGTGACAGTCATCGCCCATATGTAATGCCTGCGTGATGATACTGCGGACATCCAGCGGCCCACTATAAGCAATCGCTTCTGCCAGAACGGGATAGAGCACCTCGGCCATCCAATGAAGGCGGATATAGACATCATCGCCGTAAGCGCCATAACGCAGCACACGACCTAAGCCCTCATTCAATGTGGAAAATGTCTTAAAGGAGTCATTCTCAACAATCCATACAGGCATTGAGGACGAAACGATGCCTGCCATTGGCCCGACAGCGTGGTAATCGTGGCAAGGGGCGAAGGTGATTTCACCGCTGGCCGCCAGGGCTTCAGCCTGCTGAGGATTATCCGCCAGTCCTTCGTAGATCAGCGCGCCGATAGCTGCACCACGCATTGGGCCACACATTTGCGCCCATGTGATGGGTGGGCCAGCGTGCAAAATAGTCTGCTCGGTAAATCCAGGGATTACATCCCCGGCGCGCCCTAAGCCGGTCACGAGCGGGCGACTCTGCATCATCCGGTTTACAGCTTCCTGATTGGCTTCGTCGATAGGGATGCCCGCTGATGTATGAGTCTTGTGAGGCACCATCGGTGGGGACCAATCGACCTGGATAACAGGAACATCCTGCTGTTGCAGGGCTTCGGCAAAGGTTGTGACCCCGATATTCATCGCTTTCACGGGTTGCCCAAATAAATCAGGATGTGACATGGGGCGCTCCTGCGAGATGGGCGGTGAAGTGTGATGCCAGCGCGTTGCTTTCCAACACAATCGCACCAGCCGCTTCGAGCAACGCTTGTTGCTGCGCCCGATGTTGAATATCCTCGTTGGTGCCGGTAATGGATAGAATGACGGGTATCTGTTTAGTAACATGCTGAATCGCCGGGGCAAGTTCCGCTGCCGGGTTGAGGTGCGCGCTGTAACCGATCACCACATCCATCTGGATGGCGGCGACCTGTGGATCATCCGCTTCGGTTAACAGCCGTTGGATTCGTAATTCATTGTCAATCATGGGGTGTGGACGTCCGACAGTGAATTCTTCATCGCCCAGATCAAGTGCGCTGTGCGCTTGACTCTGTCGTGCATTGGGCAGCTTGAATACTGGATTTAGTGGCCCATTTGACCAGACATCTCCAACACAACCCGCCCAGACCCGCATCGCTTCCTCGCAAAGTGTGCCACCACTGAAAAGACCACGTAAGTAAACACGTGTTTCGGCTAATCTGGATCGCGACACGACTGCTTGTTCGACAGCCTGTTTTACTTGCTTCGCATAGTCAAGTAGCACAGTTGTACTATCATTGCCGGTCGTTAATGCGTGTGCAATCACTGCCGCCTCATGCAGTGTGAGCGCCGTATAAACACCTTCGGGGGCTGCTGGCAGTGTCGGCGAAAGAAAAATCACGACCGCTGGCTTGCTGCCTGCCGCTAGCTGATCCATGATCGCACCGGCAATTGGGTCAGAAGGGAGTTTGGAAATCGCCACAATCACCTCGGTAGCGCTGTCCTGTTGCAGTAGGGCAATAGCCTGGGTTGCCATGATGCCACCGATCGTGTCCGAGAGATCACGCCCGCCAACCCCAATCGCCTGAGAAACACCGCTTCCCAATTTCGCCAATAAGGTGCTGACTTCCTGCAGCCCGGTTCCTGACGCGGATACGATCCCAACATTGCCGCGCGGAATCGCGTTTGCAAAACCCAGGCCAACACCGTTGATAATTGCGGTCCCTGCGCCTGGCCCCATGACCAATAGACCATGATGTGCAGCATAGGTTTTCAGCGCCAGTTCATCCTGGAGCGCTACATTGTCGCTGAACAGGAACACATGCAGCCCATTGTGGAGGGCCTGCCATGCTTCGGCAGCGGCATACTGTCCTGGCACCGAAATGATTGCCAGATTGGCATCGGGATACATTCGCTTGGCACTGCGCAAACTTCGAGGATTAACAGCCGTCAGCTTGCTTTCAGTGCTTGATCTGGCGCTGAGTAGGCTATCGACTTTCTCGAGCGCCGATGCTAAAACAGCTTCATTCACATCAATCATGATAATCAGGTCAGTTGGTTGGGCCGCCTGAGCAGTGGTGCTCAGCGCCGTCATGTCCCCCAGCAGCGCTTTGTTGGCTTCGGTACCCATCACCAGCCCTGCATCCTGAACGCCTTCCAGTTGGCGTAATTCGCGGGCGATATTCATCAACACCACGGAATCCGCATAAAAACCTGGTCGTACTGTGAAATGAATAGTCAATTCAGCTTCCTGCTCTTGGAATCATGTGCTGTTTTCACGTGCTAATGTACCCATACACCGATTATGGTTTACTGACAACCCAGCGCCATTAGCCACTTGTCGCCATAATCTCACGCAAAAATTAGTAATTGTATACAATGCGTAACGAATTTATGAACTTCTATACTGATATTAGTTTCCACAGTTTTGCAGCAGTAATTGCATGATACGAAATGAGCGAAGAATGCCTTTTGAACTATTTGTTAACGGAACACTGATGCGTGGGTTGAAGCTCGAGGCCAACATGGGCGATTCAGAATTGCTCGGTGAATATCGCACAGAGCCCCATTATCGCATTCACACCATTGATGATATTCACCCCGGTATGTATCGCCTGAATGATGATGAGGTAGGGGGCGTTGCCGTTGCTGGTGAGTTGTATCTGGTTGATGATGCAACCTGGAAGACTATCGAAGCCGGAGAACCACCTAACCTCTACCGGGGCCACGTCATCTTGGAGGATGGACGCAAGGTGTATGGCATCTTGTATCCACGCGAACTGGCCGAAGGCCGCTATCCGGATATTTCGGAATATGGCGGCTGGCGCGAATACATGAACAGTAAAGCAGTGGAGTCTTAATCATGTCGGTTGTGGTTGCCCACCCTTATGCATTCGAGTTTGAGCCGGATACAACCGCGCTGCTCATCATCGATATGCAGCGCGATTTTCTGGAACCCGGTGGATTTGGCGAAATGCTGGGCAATGACGTGTCCCAATTGCGTGTGGCTATTGAGCCGATCAGCCGCGTGTTGCATTTGTTCCGCGATCAGGGGCTGTTGGTGATTCACACACGCGAAGGGCATCGTCCCGACCTCGCTGATCTGCCACCGAGCAAGCGCAAACGAGGGAACTTAAGCTGTGGCATCGGGGATGTGGGGCCTATGGGCCGGATTCTCGTTCGTGGCGAGGCCGGTCACGACATCATAGATGAACTGTGTCCGCTACCGAATGAGCCAGTCATTGATAAACCGGGGAAGGGGAGTTTTTATGCGACGGATCTGCAAACGATCTTACAGAATTATGGCGTCAAAAGCTTGATCGTGACCGGAGTCACCACTGAGGTCTGTGTGCATACGACGGTACGCGAGGCCAATGATCGGGGTTATGAATGTCTGGTGTTGACTGACTGCGTTGCATCCTATTTCCCTGAATTTCAGAGGGTGGCGCTGGCGATGATCGCTGCTCAGGGCGGGATATTCGGCTGGACCGCGACATCGCATGACCTGATCGCGTCGTTTGAGAAGGAGGCACTATGACGGAAACTATGCCAGGGAAGCTGGTCGTAGCGGCAGACCCTTATGACTATGCCTTTGATGTGGCTACGACCGCGCTGATGATTATCGATATGCAGGCCGATTTTTGCGGGCCAGGCGGGTATGTCGATGCGATGGGCTATGACATCTCGCTGACTGCCTGCGCGGTTGAACCGATCAAGCGGTTGCTTACTGTCGCACGTGATATTGGCATGACGGTCATTCATACCCGTGAGGGGCATCGCCCGGATTTATCGGATTGCCCACCCAATAAGCTGTGGCGCAGCAAACAGATTGGCGCAGGGATCGGCGATAAAGG
Source organism: Anaerolineae bacterium (assembly GCA_019912985.1). Taxonomy (GTDB): domain Bacteria; phylum Chloroflexota; class Anaerolineae; order Aggregatilineales; family Phototrophicaceae; genus JAIOHN01. The sequence continues at coordinate 7,810 of JAIOHN010000654.1, forward strand.
CCCATTGGGGCGGATTTTGATACGAGGCGAACAGGGTTGGGATATTATCCCCGAACTCGCTCCTGCGCCGGATGAGATTATTATCGACAAGCCCGGTAAAGGCAGCTTTTACGCCACTGATCTTGAACTCATTCTCCGCCGTAAAGGCATTACGCATCTGATTCTGACTGGCATCACCACCGATGTCTGCGTGCATACCACCATGCGCGAGGCCAACGACCGGGGCATTGAATGCCTGCTGCTGGAAGATTGTACCGGGGCAACTGACTTCGATAATTACCGCCACGCCATCAAGATGGTCAAGATGCAGGGTGGGGTTTTCGGCACTGTGTCCGATTCATGTCAGCTCATCACCGTTCTGGAAGCGTAGTAAACCAGGGAATGAGACTATGGAAGACTTTATTGTTTTGAAAGGCATTACCA
>JAIOHN010000655.1 GCA_019912985.1 Anaerolineae bacterium
GTTCAGTACCGAATTACCACTTCGAGGATGGCAGTCTGGTTCTGGAAATTACGAAAGACCAGCAGCCGTGGTGTCCTGAATTTGATGGCGCGGTGCGGGCTTCGGCCATCCAGACCGGTGTCTTCGCTGGACCCGTGGGTAGCAAATTGGGGCAGAGCCGCTTCAGCGATGCCCTTGTCGTCCGTGAAGCGCAGGCCAACGTTCAAAAATATGCGCCGCAGTTCGGGTATTTTGAGACGCGGGTGAAGGGGCTGACCGCTGGCGGGAATCATGTCTCGTTATGGATGATTGGCTACGAAGATGTTCCAGAAAAATCTGCGGAAATCTGCCTGTTTGAGCTGCTGGGTACACTGACCAGTCCAGGTGTGTCCTCGGTACGATATGGAGTGCATCCGTGGTATGACCCGGATATTCATGAAGAATTCTTTAGCGAAGAATTTCCGATGGATTCAGCGCAGTTTCATATCTATGCCGTCGAGTGGACACCCACCCACATTGATTTCTTCATCGACAACGTCAGGATAAAGACCATCCACCAATCCCCACAGTATCCCATGCAGTTTATGCTCGGCATGTTTGAACTGCCGTTTGAGGGGGCGTGGAATGGTCCCTATGACCCTGATGCTCCTTATCCAAAAACGTTTACCGTGGACTATGTGCGCGGTTATCAACCCGTTGCAGGTTATCCCCGCTAGTTCGCAAGTTGCTGGTATCCCATGTGAAGTGGCAGTCAAGCAAACATCTCATCATAGGGTAAATCGGAGCCAAGACGCTATTCAGTCTGTACTTTTTATGCCTTGATTTAAAATGATGAAATAAAAGGAATTATTCATAAGAATTAATTGATTAACAACGATTAGAGGTGTATAGTGATCAGGTTGACAAATCAAGGAAGTGTGCATGCTGCAAGTGGTAACGATTTTCCTGCTGGCCCTGTTGTCATTATGGGCCGCAGCCGGGTTAGGTTTAGCGTTAGGGATTGCACCGCTGCCTTTGTTGGTCGCGCTGACCTTAGCAAATGCGCTGGTGGTGCTTATAGTCGTGATGGTGGGAAGGCCGCTCTGCGACCGTCTGCTGGCACGGCACAATTGTATGAATAGTCCGGCAGGCCGTGTGTTACGAAAATATGGGGTGGTCGGGTTGGCATTGGTTTCTCCCTTATCAACCGGTGCGGCGCTGGGTACCGCCCTGGGCATCGCGCTGAATGTTCCCCCACGGCGCTTGATTATCGCGATGACCATCGGCGCAGCTGTGTGGAGTCTGTTTCTGGTCACCGTGCGCGGATTTTAACTGCGCCGACGATCGCGTTGTAGCGAACAAATTCTCCCTTATCCTCCAAATTCAAATTTCCCAAAAAGCCGCTGCGGCCATGTGTGGTCGGCGCGGCTCTTTGCTATACTTTCCCGGTCACACCGCCTACACAGGGGAAGGTTCCTCATGAACCAGTTTTTGGCTAAGAAGCGCCATCCTGAGGATGGCTATGAACTCTGGCTGCGTTACGCTCCCATCACCGACTCATCAACCCGCGCAGCCTATCAACAGGTGCTGCAACAGATGGTCATCCACGCGACTTCGCCGACCTTACAGGCAGCTCAGGAAGAACTGGCGCTAGCGCTGGAAAACATGCTGGGAGAACCTGTCCCATTTGTAGAATCCGTGACACAGGCAAACACACTGGTCATCGGCACCCCACATAGTTCCAGCGAAATCGCCGCGCTCGATCTTCAGCCCCTGTTGGCGCAGGTGGGCGAGGAGGGCTTTGTCATAACCCGTATGGCGGTTCAAAGCCAGGATTGCATCGTCATCACCGCCAACACTGACCTGGGTGTACTTTATGGCGTGTTTCACTTTCTACAGCATCTTCAAATGCAGCGCTCACTGGACGATTTGCACATCATCAGCGCGCCGAAAATCAAACTGCGGATGCTCAATCACTGGGATAATCTCGACCGCACCGTTGAGCGCGGTTATGCTGGTTTTTCGCTGTGGGATTGGCACAATCTGCCGGATTATCTTGATCCACGTTATAAGGATTACGCTCGCGCCAATGCCTCAATCGGTATCAATGGCGTGACCGTGACCAATGTCAACGCCAACGCGCTGGTCCTGACTCCCCAGTATCTGCGGAAAGTGGCCGCGTTGGCCGATGTGTTCCGGCCCTATGGCATTCGCGTTTTCCTCACTGCCCGCTTCAGCGCTCCGATGGAGATTGGCGGGTTGGAGACTGCTGATCCGCTTGCCACCGAAGTCGCTGAATGGTGGGCGGCCAAAGTCAGCGAGATTTATGACTACATCCCTGATTTTGGCGGCTTTCTCGTCAAAGCCAACTCGGAAGGGCAGCCCGGCCCGCACGATTACGGGCGTTCCCATGCTGAGGGTGCCAATCTGCTGGCGCGGCCATTGGTGGCGCACGGTGGCGTGGTGATCTGGCGCGCCTTTGTCTATGACGAAGATGTCCCTGAAGACCGGGCCAAGCAGGCTTACAATGATCTGGTGCCGCAGGATGGCACTTTTCTTGAGAATGTCCTTTTGCAGGTTAAAAACGGACCGATTGATTTTCAACCGCGCGAACCCTATCATCCGCTGTTCGGCGCGATGCCGAAAACACCGCTTATGCTTGAGGTACAGGTGACGCAGGAATATCTGGGGTTGGCGACCAACCTGGTCTATCTGGCACCGCTGTTTAAGGAAACATTGGATGCTGATACCTACTGTGATGGACCGGGTTCTACCGTGGCGCGGGTGGTGGATGGCACACTTGATGATAACGCTCTGTCAGGTATGGCAGGGGTTTCCAATATCGGCACCGACCGCAACTGGTGTGGACATCCATTCGCGGCGGCCAACTGGTATGCCCTGGGGCGGTTGGCCTGGGATCACCAGCTCTCTTCCGAATCAATCGCTGAAGAATGGCTGCGCATGACCTTCAGCAATGATGATCACTTTGTCGAGGCCGCGACCGCGCTTATGATCGAGTCCCGTGAGGCGGTGGTGGATTACATGACTCCGCTTGGGCTGCATCACATCATGGCACGTGACCATCATTACGGGCCAGGGCCGTGGGTCGATGAAGGCCGCCCCGACTGGACCTCGGTCTATTATCACCGGGCGGATCAAGAAGGCATCGGCTTCGACCGCACGGCCAGCGGCAGCAACGCTGTCAGCCAGTATCATTCGCCTTATCGGGAGCAACTGGCAGACCTAGACACCTGTCCGGAGGAACTACTGCTGTGGTTCCATCATGTCCCCTGGCAGCACACGATGAAATCAGGCCGCACGCTGTGGGATGAGCTGTGCGACCGTTATAACCAGGGTGTGGAGTCCGTGCGCCGGATGCAGCAGACATGGGCCTCGTTGGCGGCCTATGTGGATGAAGCGCGCTTTGTCCATGTTCAGTCGCTGCTGCGCATTCAGGAGCAGGAGGCCTGCTGGTGGCGAGATGCCTGTCTGCTTTATTTCCAGACTTTCTCCCAGCTACCCATCCCACCGCAGTATGAGCAGCCTGCACAAACACTGGATTACTACATCAATCTTAGGCATTATTATGTGCCGGGTATTCGCGAAAGACGTTTTGGCTAGTGATTTCTACTCAAAAGAATAATTGAGCCATCTCTTAAGTTGCAGATTGGCGATCATGAGGTAGAATGGTACTATAAGTGAACCAGTATGGGCGAATCCTCATCCTCATATAGGAGCAACCACCCCCATGAACACACTTCAAGGTATCATTCCAGCACTGCTCACTCCCTTTGATTCACAAGGTAATGTCCATACCGAAACCCTGAAACGGCTTGTCAATTTTCAGATTGATAATGGCGTGACAGGCTTTTTTGTGAATGGCGGAACCGGAGAAGGGCTCCTCATGAATCTCGATGAGCGCCGTCTGGTTCTGGAAACGACATTGGAAGCAGCGGCTGGCCGGGTGCCGGTCATCGCCCATATCGGGGCGATGTCTACCCGCGATGCGGTTGAACTCACCCGCCATGCAGCAGAAGTCGGCGCGGCGGCAGTTTCATCAATCCCGCCGATCTATTTCCGGGTCGATTTTGAAGCCATGAAGGCGCACTATCAATCTATCGCTGAGGCGGCAGGTGATGTGCCGATGTGGATCTATTACATCCCGCAGGCCACCGGAGTCACCCTGACACCACAGATGTTTATGGAACTGCTGGAAATTGAGCAGATCGTTGGTGTGAAGTTCACGTCTTACAACTTCTTTGAAATGCGCAATTTGATTGAGATGGCGCAGCCGCGTGAGTTGTCCGTGCTTTCCGGCCCAGATGAAATGTGCTTCCCGGCGCTGACGATGGGGGCGGTTGGTGCGATTGGCACGACCTATAACTTACTGCCCGCGCATTTCGTCAAACTTTATAATGCGTTTTGCCGGGGAGATCTGGCTGAGGCGCAGCGGCTTCAGTACGAAGGCAACCGGATCATCCGCGTGCTGCTGTCGGTATCCATCATCGCTGCTATCAAGGAGCTGCTGACCATGGCCGGTTTTGACTGTGGCGAACCGCGCCGCCCGCAGCGTCCCCTCACGGATGCGGAGCGTGAAAAACTTCTCACCGACTTACAATCCACCACTTTTGCCGATCTCATCGGCATGCCTTACCAATAGTAAGCAGAGGTCTATTCATGGAGCAACGCAAACTTGGTCACTTTGAGCTGGCCGTGTCAGTGCTTGCGCTGGGTACTGTGAGCCTGGGGTTGCAATATGGCATCGCGCAATCGAAAGATGGTCTGCCACCGCCTGACGAGTCAGACAGCATTGACCTGATTCACAAAGCGCTTGCCAGCGGTATCAACTTTATTGACACCGCGCGTGCCTATGGCACCAGCGAACAGGTCGTCGGCAAGGCGTTGAAAGACCGCCCGGCAGTCGTGGCAACCAAGGCGGTTTGCCTGGATAAGGATGGAAAACCGCTGCGTGGCGACGCGCTGCGCCGGCAGGTGCGCGAGTCACTGGAAACCAGCCTGCGCCTGCTCAACCGCGAGTCCGTGGAGCTGTTTATGGCCCACAGCGCGCCATTGGAACTGCTGCAAGACGGGGAAATCGTGCCGCTGCTGCGCGAACTGCGTGATGAAGGGTTGGTAGAGACAATTGGTGCTTCGACCTATGGCAATGAAGCCGCGCTGCTGGCGATTGAAGAAGGCATCGACGCGCTGCAAGTGGGGTACAGTCTCTTCGACCAGCGCATGGCGGATAAGGTGTTCCCCAAGGCGCAGGAACACGGCGTCGGGATGATCGTGCGCTCGGTCTACTTAAAGGGCGCAGTGACCGAACGCGCCGAGGATTTGCCCGCGCATCTCCAACCGCTGATTGAAGCCTCACGCTCATACCGGCAGCAGGTGAAGGAAATGGAATTGAACCCGGCAGAAGCGGCCCTGCGTTTTGTGCTGACCCGCTCGGATGTCACATCGGCGCTGGTGGGTGTGCGCTCGGTGGATGAGTTGGAGCAGGCGCTCAGTGCTGCCGCTGCCGGTCCGCTGACGAATGATCAATGGGCGGCGCTCGCCGCTTACCGCATAGATGACCCGGCGCTGGTTGACCCTTCAACCTGGGGCATCCCTTGAGGAGATTGAATACGTGAAAATAGCAATACTACATGGCCCGCGTGATCTGCGGATTGAAGAACAGCCGCTTGACCCGACTCATCTCGCACCAGATGAAATCTGGGTGCAGACCGAAATCAGCGCGTTGAAAATCGGCACGGATCGCGGCAATTACGAGGGTGCGGAACAGGTTCCCGGCGCGCCAGGGTATCCTCGTTGGGTTGGCGATAGCAATCTGGGTGTGGTGCGAGGTGTTGGCAGCGCGGTCACACGGGTAAAAGTCGGTGATCGCATTGTGACCCGCCAGCCGCATCAATCCGAATACATCATGAAAGAAAGCGCCAGCCTTGTCCGCGTGCCGGAAGGCGTCGATCCTGAAGATGCAGTCTACGCGCATCTCTATGCGCTCAGCTCGCTGTGCTACCGCAAAGCATTCTTCCGTCCCGGCGAATTTGTGGGCGTGGTCGGTGTTGGCGTGCTGGGATTGGGTGCACTGGCCTTAGGCCCGCTCTTTGGCGCACGAGTCGTGGCGCTGGCGAACAGCCCGGTCCGGCTTGAGATGGCCGAGGCGATGGGCGCGCACGCTGGATTCCTTTCCAATGACCCAGCGCTTGCCGATAAACTCGACGACTTTACCGGCGGGAAGGGGCTTGACCTGGTGATTCTGACGGCGAACCCCTGGCCTGCTTACCGGACCGCGCTTGACATCGTGCGCCCCAATGGCCGTGTGTCGATTGTCAGCCTGCTCGGACGTGGGGAAACAGATCTGGACTTCAACCCGCTGTCCATGGAGTTGTTTTACGCCAAAGGCATTTCGTTGATTGCCGTCTCCGGGACAGCCAGTGATCTCTATCCAGAAGTGCACGGTGGACAACGCTTTACGGCGGACGATGAAGCGGCATTCGTCCTGTCCCTGATGGCCGATGGCCGTCTGGAACCAAAACGTCTGATTACCCACCGCTTTCATTATTCGCAGATGGTTGAAGCCTACGAAATGGCTTACAATCGCGAGAAATCTATGCTCGGCGTCATTTTCAACTGGCAGGTATAAAATCTATGCTCATCGTGGATGCTCACCTCGATTTATCCTGGAATGCGCTTCAGTGGAACCGGGACTTACTCCAACCGGTTTCTGTGCTGCGGCAGCAGGATCAACCTACAACACCGACCGTCACACTGCCAGAACTGCGGCGGGGCCGGTTCGCACTGGTTTTTGCAACCCTCCTGGCACGCTCCACCGGGACGCAGGTCTCCCATATTGATTTTGGCTCTCCGGCGCAGGCTTATGGTGTGGCTCACGGACAGCTTGCCTATTATCGTGCCCTGGAAAAGCAGGGCCATATCCGCATTATTACCGATAGCAGCGCCTTGAAAAGTCACATTGCCGAATGGGAACAGTGGGAAACTACACCCGACCAGCCACAGCCACCGCTGGGTTTTGTCATCACGATGGAAGGGGCCGACCCCATCCTGGAACCCGCTCAGTTGGAGCAGTGGTGGCAGGATGGTCTGCGCCTGCTGGGGCCGACCCATTACGGCACAGGCCGCTATGCAGGTGGCACGGGCTGCGAACTCGGCCTGACTGAGCTAGGACGACCCCTGCTGGCGGAAATGCAGCGCCTCGGTGTGGTGCTTGATGTAACCCATTTCTCGGATACATCTTTCTGGCAGGCCCTGGAAGTTTACGAGGGGCCGGTGCTCGCCAGCCATCAGAATGTTCGCGCGCTTGTCCCACATCAGCGCCAGTTCAGCGATGATCAGCTCAAAGCGGTGATTGAGCGTGACGGCGTGATCGGCGCGGCGTTCGATATCTGGATGCTGCAACCCGGCTGGCAAAAAGGCTATAGCAACGCGGCGGTGACATTGGAGAACGTCGTCAACCACATTGATTACGTCTGCCAACTGGCCGGGAACACGCGTCATTCTGCCATTGGGACGGACCTGGATGGCGGCTTTGGTTGGGAACAATCGCCGCATGATATGGACACCATCGCCGACCTTCAGCGTATCCCGGATTTGCTGGCCGCACGCGGTTACATGCAGGAGGACATCGCTGCGATCATGCATGGCAACTGGCTGCGCTTGTTGTACAACGCCTGGGGGGAGTAAATGACACAGCAACTGACGGATAAAATTGCTCTCGTAACAGGAGCAGGGCAGGGCATAGGGCGTGGGATTGCCCTGTGCCTGGCCCGTGAAGGCGCGCACGTGGCTGTGAACGATCTGGCTCAAAACGATCATGCCGCTGCCGTAGTCGATGAAATCCGCGCGTTGGGACGGCAGGCATTGGTGGTTTCGGCAGATGTTTCACAGCGTGCTGAAGTGGAAGCGATGGTCGAGACGGTCAGTGCGCACTTTGGCCGCCTCGATATTGCCGTGGCGAATGCAGGCATGTCGGTCCGTCAGCCGGTGATTGAGGCGGAGTGGGACGGGGTGCTGCGCACCCTGGAAGTGACGCAGTTTGGCGTTTATCACACCTGTCAGTTTGCTGCCCGGCAGATGCTCAAGCAGCCAGCGCCAGCAGTGGGCGCACGGGGTAAGATTGTCATCATCGGTTCGGTGCATGAAGAACAGCCTGTGCCGGAAAGCGCGGCCTACAATATGGCGAAAGCGGCGGTTAATCACCTGGGGCGTACTTTGGCGGGCGAGTTAGCTGCCGAGCATATCAACGTGAATGTGATTAACCCCGGCTGGATTAATACGCCTGGCGAGCGCAAATATTTTACAGAAGAACAGCTGGAAATCGCCGGTAGGAACGTGCCGTGGGGACGGATTGGCACACCGGAAGACATCGGTCAGGTGGCGGCTTTTCTTGCCAGTGATGCGGCTGATTACATCACGGGTGCATCGCTTCGAGTCGATGGCGGATACATGCTCGGGCTGCGGCTGCGCTGAATCCGCACAGGTCGGTAATCTGTTGTATAATCAAACTTTTAAGGTCCAAAACACAGTTCACGGGAAGACATACTCTTGTTAAAGCCAGTATCGCGCGATACGCTCACACTTCAAGCCGCCGAAACCCTGAAACGCTTCATTATTGAAGAGAACTTAGCGACTGGTACACAGCTCCCCAGTGAGCGCGAACTCAGCGAAACCCTTGCGGTCAGTCGCAACATCATCCGCGAAGCCCTCAGCGCGCTGGTTGCTGAAGGCATCGTAGTGAAGCAGGCTGGACGCGGGACCTTCGTAGCAGATTTTGACCGTGGTGAGGTTCCTACTTCAACCTCTTTTACGCTGGATTCTAACCCCATCGACCTGCGTGACTTGCGTGAAGCACGGGCAGCCATGGAATTAGGCATGGTGGCGCTGATGGTGCAGCGGGTCACACCGGAAGAGATTGAGGCGTTGCGAGAAATCGTGCGCCAGCATGAGCTGCGCCAGGAAGAGGGCAGAAGCACCATTCGCGAGGACATCAACTTTCATTTGATGTTGCTCAAAATTACCAAGAACGCCGTCCTTGAAGAGCTGGCCCCCCTGGTCCGTGAGGTCTTTCGCCGTACCCTGGTCGAAGCCCCTTCTTCTATTCTGAATAACCCCGAACGGGTGATCCGCGAACATCAGAAGATTATCTCGGCGTTGGAGCAGAAAAACGGCGAGGAAGTCCGCGAGGCGCTGCATGCGCATTATCACCTGGAGGACTTTCCCCGCTAGTCGTTCAATCAGTCCGCGAGATGCAGCAGTTTCAGGCTGTCGCGGTGGATAATCTCTTCGATCTTGTCCAGTGGCACGCGCGGCATGGCGGTGCCTTCGACAATCGAATTCACATTCCGCAGTGCGGCGATGGTCTCACCGGCAGTCGTGACCGGGAAGTCCGACCCCAGCATGAGTTTATCCAGCACCTTCCACTCAGTGGCCCTGAGTAAAGCCTCATAGAACGTAAATGGACGGTAGATCAGCGCTGAGACATCGGCATAGACATTGGGATGCTTACGGATGACGACTGCGCACTCCGCCGTGAAGGGATGCCCCATGTGTGCCATAATCATGGTCAGATCCGGGTAGCGCATGGCGATCTCATCCATCACCAGCGGATGTGAATAGGCGATGGGGGCCATGCGGACCGGTGACGTACCTTTGTGGAACATCATCGGCAGGTCGTGGCGTTGGGCATACT
>JAIOHN010000656.1 GCA_019912985.1 Anaerolineae bacterium
CTTATGAGAATGTGCTTCTGGATAAACCCGATTACTGTGACACCCGTCATGCGTGGCGGCGGGCCGCTGATATGCGCGGTTTCTGGCTCAGTGATGTGCCGGGTGCGATGTTTAAAGTGCTGGATGGCGATGACACGCTGGCGGAGTGCCTCATCAGCGCAGGCGAATGTACATTTGATGTCGCTGCTGATGAGTCTGATTAGCCCCCGGCAAGGGTCGCGGTGGGCAGCGCAGGCGTCGCGGCGACTTCTGGCCCGCTGAGCTGGCTGATCGCTAGCAGTGCCACGATGAGCAGCACCAGCAGTAGTACCAATGCCAATTGACGTCGACGTGAGGTTGAGTCAGGGGCTGGCTGTGACTCCATGGGGGTGGTATCCAGCAACCAGAGCTGCATCAAGCCCATCGTGAGGGTGATTTTTCCCTGTTCCTGACGGACAATTTCACGATAATCGAGGCTGCGCAGGCCAGCATTTACGGCAGCGCTATCGAGTGGATTATCGCTGTCAATCATCCACGCCATCAACGCCTGATGATCGACTGGATTGAGTGGATCGGTATAGATCAGGCGGCTGAGTGCGGTCAGCACACGGCGTTCCACTGGCGTGGACTGCTGCCACAGATCCAGAAAGTCGCTCCGGCTTTCCTGCATCATGGTATGCAGCAGCGCTTTCACATCTTCCAATGTGATGGTCGTGTGTGATGGGTCACTTTCCCAGGTATTGTAAATGTGATAGCCAAAACGCTGTGTGAGTTGTGGCTGGCCGCCAGTTGCCCGGTAGACTTCATGGGCGGCACTATCGCTGACCGTATACAGCGGCTTGGCTGGCTCTTGCAGCAGCCAGGCAGTTTCATCCTGGCTGAGATGTGTGAGGCGAAAAACCTGCGCCAGGTCAACCAGCGGGTCCATAGTGGGAAGACTGGTTTCATCCTCCAGGCTGGCTGTGAGGACGATTTTAAGCTGCGGATGTCGGTTCAGCAGATCGTGAAGGGAAGCGAACACTGATGGCGGCAGACGGTCGATAAGCAGGTGACCATCATCCAGCAGCCAGACGAGGCGGCGGTGTGGGCGGATCGCCGTCCAGACTTCCGGCAGCCAGTTTTGATCGAGCCAATCCCGCAGGTTATCGTTCGAATCCGGCAGCATGGGCAGCCGGGTTAACGTCAGGTCGCGCTCAGCCAGGGTGCGCTCGCTGGCGCGAACCAACGCAGTCCACAGTTCAGCCTCGCTGGCGTGTTTCGACTGGCGTAGGGGAAAATGGACACCCATAAAGGTTGGGTCGTAAACGGTATCGAAGCGCCGCAGCAGGGCGGTCTTGCCACCCCGGTGCTGACCTAAAAACGCCAGCGCATGATGGCTGGTGGGTTCTTCGAGATACTGGTGCAAACGAGCGAACGCCGCCTGCCTTCCGGCGAAGGGCGCAGGCGTCGAATCATCGTCTGAAAGTGGTTGGTAAGGGTTGATCACATCATCCATGCGGGTAGTGTAGATCATGACGGGTTAAAACTGCAACCAGGTGCGGTATAATGCCTCCCATTCAGTCTGGATCAGCAAGGAAATAGCAGAATGATCGAAACCCCTGCGGCGCTGGCACTTGTTGGAATGCCAGGAGCCGGTAAGACGCTGTGTGCTCAACACCTGAAAGCACGTGGTTTTGCCCATTTTCGCTTTGGCAGCATCGTGGAAAATGAAGTTGTCCGGCGTGGACTGGCTGTGAGGCCGGAAAATGAACAGATGGTGCGGGAAGAGCTGCGGGCGATTGATGGCATGAACGCCATCGCCATCCGTGCGCTGCCCCATCTCAAGGCGGCATTAAAAGCGAATTCTAGTCTGGTTATTGATGGGTTGTATGGCTTTGGCGAATACAAACTGCTTCATACAGAACTGGGCGCGTCGATGATTGTTGTTGCCATCGTCAGCCCACGCCACCTCCGTTATGAACGACTGGCGACCAGGCCAGAGCGTCCGCTCACCCGCGCCGAAGCAGAACAGCGTGATATTCGCGAAATTGATACCCTGGAAAAAGGCGGCCCCATCGCGATTGCAGATTTTACGCTGGTGAATGATCGTACATCGGAGAGCCTGCTGCAAACGCTGGATGCGCTGACCGATCAACTCGGTTTTCAGCCATCTTAAGTGTATGGATGAACAAGGCAATAGCTGCACCTAGGGCGACGTTTCTGGTGCGCCTGTGGCGATGATGTCTCCGTAATACTCAATCTTGTAGCGGATCAGGTCCAGGTGCTGATTCAGCTCGTCAATATGCGTTTCTAATTTCTGTTGAAGGGTTTTCAGCATCTCCACCCGCTCTGGTAGGGTTCGATCCCCCTGGCGCTGAAGTTGAGCATAAATCCGCATATCCTGAATGGACATCCCTGTTGCACGGAGCTTCATCAGGAAATCGATCCAGCCAATGTCGTCCTGTGAGTAGCGGCGGTGGGTATTGTCAGCACGATCTATCGAATGGATAAGGCCGATACGCTCGTAATAACGCAGCGTGTGCTCGCTGAGGCCGGTAACCTCAGCAACTTGTTTGATTGTGAGATTATCATTTTGTGTCATCATGTCTTCAGTCTACAACTTAGAGTGTACTCTAAGTCAAGTCCCTTCAATTCAAGGATAGTTTCGTTTCGGTAGTCTTATTTTAATGTCTTGACTTTGAGTGTGCTCAAAGTTGTAAAGTGCTTCTTAAAGCGATTGATGTAAGGAGGCACATGATGGAAAACCGACGTTTAGGACGATCTGGACTTGAGGTCTCGCCACTGGGTATGGGCTGTTGGGCAATTGGTGGCTTGTGGCAGTTTCTTGATATTCAAGCTGGATGGGGCGAAGTAGATGACTCTGAATCGATCCGCGCCATACAGTACGCTCTAGATAGCGGCATTACCTTTTTTGACACAGCGGCGAATTATGGCACAGGGCACAGCGAACGAATCCTGGGGCAGGCACTTGCTGGGCGTCGTGATAAGGCGGTGGTCGCTACCAAGTTTGGCTTTGTCGTGGATGAAGTAGGCAAGAAAGTTACACATCACATCACACCCGAAGCAGTGATCACCAGCGTACGTGCCGAGTGCGAGGCCAGCCTGCGCCGGTTAAACACGGACCACATTGACCTGTACCAGCTTCACGTCTGGGATTATTCGCTCGAACTGGCGGCTGAACTGCGCGAGCTGCTGGAAAACCTGGTGCGCGAGGGGAAAATAGGCTATTACGGCTGGAGCACCGATTCGGTTGAAGCGGCGCGTGTTTTCTCAAAGGGCGAACATTGTGTTGCCATCCAGCATGATTTGAATGTCGTGTTGGATGCGCCGGAGATGATCACCCTGTGTGAACAGTTGGACCTCGCCAGCGTGAACCGCACCCCGCTGGCGCGAGGTGCGCTGACCGGAAAGTACACCAGGGACACGGCCTTCGCCGCAAACGATGTTCGCACCGACCCCTGGGCACGTGATCACATTCTTATTCCTGCGTTTGATCGCCTCGACGCACTGCGGGACATCCTGACCAGCAAAGGGCGTACACTGGCGCAGGGTGCGCTGGCGTGGGTGTGGGCACGCAGCAGTTGTACTGTGCCAATCCCCGGAATGCGCACGGTAGCACAGGTAAAGGATAACGCTGGGGCGATTCAGTTCGGCCCACTGACTGCCGATCAAATGCGCCAGGTTGACGAACTGCTTCAACGTCCTGTGGTCTAAGAATCGTAAATACAAAACCTTCACCACAGGCTCACTGAGAAGCAATGTGGTGAAGGTTTATTTCTCCACAGCAGGCATTAGCTGGGGTGCAGCCCTTCAAGCTGGTCGTTGATGAGTTGGATGAAGTTTGACCCCGTAAAATCACTCATATCAGAAATATAAGCATCAGGTGGCAGGTCGGCAGCGGCCTGCCGCGCTTTTTCCCAGAGGCGCGCCGCACGCGCCGAGTCACCCTCACGCAGATACAACAAACCGAGTAACAGGGCGGACAGCATATGATCCTGCTGGCAGTAGAGCGCGGAGCGCAGTGCTTCCTGCGCCAGCCCAGGGTGTTCTTCCTCCAGGAAAAGCACAGCACGCAGATAATAGGCATCCGCCCACAGTGGTTCGTGGTGCAGCGCCAGATCAATCTGGTAATGGGCCGCCGCGCGTTCGTGGCGGTTCGCCATAATCAATGCCAGCAGCGTGTGGGCCTGGGAATCAGCCTGTTGTGCCAGGATTTCATGTAGTAACCGCTCCGCTTTATCTGTGTTCGCCACCCGCAGGGCTTGCAGCGCTTCAGCATAAAATTCAGGTTGAGTATGCGGGACTGATGCTGCTGCGGCTTTTGCAGGCGACGCGGGGTGCTTCTGATAAACAGTCGCCTGATGCTGGTTGTGATCATGCCAGCCCGCATGTGGCGCAGGCAGCACCTCGGAATGGCCCATGATTAACCAGCCCTCAGGTAGCAGTGACTCGTGCAACAACTGCGCGATTTGTTGGGAAGCTTTGGCTGAAAAGTAGATAAGGACGTTGCGGCAGAGGATTAAATCAACCGGCTGGCGTGGTGACACGGTCAAAAGATTGGCATATTCGAAATGCACCATGTCATGAATGAATGGCTTGATCTTCCAGCCTTTTTCGGTCCGGTCAAAATAGCGTGCCTGAAAATCTGCTTCGGTGTGGCGAAAAGCCCACTTGCGGTAAACTCCAGCGCGCGCATGAGCCAGGGCATGTCGGTTGATGTCGGTACCTGTAATATTAATCTGCCAGCGGGGCAGGTCATCAAGCAGCGTGTGCAGGACGATCGCTGTTGAGATCGGTTCTTCACCAGTAGAGCAGCCGGCGCACCAGATATTCAGATGAAAATCGGATTCCTGGCGGCGGGCAGCGATAATTTGTGGCAGAATATGAGTGTGCAATAATTGAAAAACTGCTGCATCGCGGAAAAAGTAGGTTTCGCCGATGGTCAGGGTATGGATCAAAGTCTGCCAGAGATCGCTGGTTTCCGGTTGACCGCGCAGCTGACGAAGGGCGACCGCCGGGTCTTTGGGCGGAAGTGCGTGCAGGACATCATGCAGCGTGGCACGAAACTGCGTGCCAGCTCGCAGACCGGTGCGTTGTTCGACAAGCTCACAAGCTGCATCAAGTAGAGAATTGGAAATCACGGTGTTCATAGTTATCGATTATTGAGCACGTGCATTATAACAAACTTTACAACAACTTCATTTCTCGCTAGAGTTAGATCGGTAATATAGAATGTTTTTTACGATTTTCGCACGTCATCGGGGGTGGATGCTGTGTCACGTTTCCTGGTAGCGCTTTTTTTGCTGATGGTTACCGCGCTCCATGTTACGGCCCAAACTGCCATCGAGTCACAGCGGGGCGATCCACCACTGGCTGCGCTCATCACTGTGTCAGCGGCGGATGAGGACGGGATTGTCACCATCACTGGCGCACCCGGATCTGTTTTTCCAGCAGCGCAGGTCGCGATCCGCAATCTGTATACGAAAGCAGTAGTTTACACCCAGGCGGGAATCACCGGGAACTTCAGCGTACCGATTTACGGCCCTGGGAACACACCATTCTGGATCAGCCAGGCGGTGTCCATCCCCAATAATGTACGCGATCGTGCCGG
>JAIOHN010000657.1 GCA_019912985.1 Anaerolineae bacterium
ATTTACAATAGAACAAAAGTGCGATTTATGGTAAAATTAGAGTCTACAAAATTCACGTGGTAGACTGGATTGAATAACCCGATGCGGAACGAGAAGGAGACTGTATGACCTGGCATCAGACAATTGTGGTGGGCAACCTTGGTCGCGACCCAGAGCTGCGCTATCTGCCCAGCGGCGTCGCGGTATGTGATTTCAGTGTGGCGGTATCGGAAACCTGGACCGACCGGCAGAGCAATGAAAAGCGCGAAAAAACCACCTGGTACCGGGTGAGTGCCTGGGGACCTCTGGGCGAGACCTGTTCGCGCTATCTGGCAAAGGGCCGCCAGGTGATGGTGGTTGGCACGGTGGAAGCCCGTGGCTACACCAACAACGCGGGTGAATCCGCTGCCAGCCTGGAGCTCCGCGCACGTGATGTGCGTTTCCTCGGCAACCGCTCGGACAGCGGCTACAGCGAAGGTGGCGGCTACGACGACTTTGCGCCCCCGCCGGATGACATCGGCGATATTCCATTCTAAAAAGCGAAGGGCATGTCACGCGGACATGCCCTTTTTTGTTGCTTAGCGCAGACGGTTGCCGATTGACCGCCCAATCGCGTCATAGGGGTAAGGGCCGGGCATATCACTGGCGTCATTCAGCTTCGTCATGTGCTCCTCACTCAGACTCCAGCCGACCGACCCCAGATTATCCTGAAGCTGCTTCAGGTTGCGCGCGCCGATGATCGGTGCGGTCACGCCGGAGCGATGATTGACCCAGTTGAGCGCCACCTGCGCCGGGGATTTACCGGTCGCCTCGGCCACATCCAGCAGCGCATCAATCACATTCCAGGTGCGTTCCGTATTATAGGCTTCCCAGCCTTCCGACCACCCCTGTTTGCTGGCTTTGGCGATACGATACTCTTCCGGCAGATCTTCAGCGTTCATCCCACGGCGATACTTGCCGGTCAGCCAGCCACCGCGCAGCGGACTCCAGGGGATGATGCCGACCCCTTCGCTCACGCACAACTCCACCAGCTCCCATTCCAGCGAGCGATCCAGCAGATTGTAAAGCGGCTGCAGGCAGACATACGGCTCCCATCCCATGTGGCGGCTGACATCCAGCGCCTTTTGCAGTTGATAGGCTTTGTAATTACTCGCGCCGATGTAGCGCACCTTGCCACTGCGCACCAGTTGATCGAGCGTGGATAGGGTTTCCTCCAGCGGCGCGCCCGGGTCCCAGCAGTGAACCTGATAGAGGTCAATGTAATCGACCTTTAAGCGGCGCAAACTGTTTTCGACACCAGCAAGAATATGCTTGCGGCTGAGTCCCAGATCATTCGGGCCGCTGCCCATCGCGAAGCGTACTTTGGTGGCAAGGATAAAATCCTCGCGCGGCTGCTGCGCCAGCCATTTGCCGACAATTTCCTCGCTGACGCCGCTTGAGTACACATCGGCAGTGTCAATAAAGTTGCCGCCTGCCTGCACAAAGGCATCCATCATGCTAAAACTTAGTGATTCATCAGCCTCACGCCCAAAGGTCATCGCGCCCAGACAAAGCTCACTCACCTTCAGTCCGGTTCGGCCCAGATAACGATATTCCATCCTTTAATCCTTTCTATTGCATCTATAATTTTAGATCATGAGGGCGGTCTTTGACAGCCAACCAGGGGAACCCGCGCCCAGGCGGGGCGCTTTCAAAAAAAGATTGAACCGATTAAACTCCTACAGAATAGATCATCAGGAGTACTTATGAGTCAACAACGCAAGCTGAAGCTAGAAATTCCCGCCAATCTCAGCGCGGTCTATAGCAACGGCGTGATCGTGAGCCAGACCAACAACGAAATTGTGTTCGATTTCATCCAGATTCTGCCCAACGATCCACGTGCGCGCATTCAATCGCGGGTCATTATGACGCCTGCCGGGGCCAAGTCTTTCCTGCGGGCGCTGGAACAGCAGGTCGAAAATTACGAGAGCAAGCATGGTGAGATTACGCTGCCGCCCACACTGGCGGATCAGCTTTTTAGCAACATTCGGTCCGAGGAGGACGACGAACATGAATGATTTAAGCCAGATATCCGATAGCATCCGGCAGGCGTTTGTCACCAAAAATGCGGCTCGTGATAACGCCATCGCCCGCTCGCGCGAGTTGATTCGTCACTGCGCTGAGTCGATTCGCGCCACCCATCGCCGCGAATGGGATGCCGCCCAGGACAAGCTATCAACTGCTCACCAGGCCGCACAGGAATTAAAAGCCGGGGTGGCCGATTATCCCGACCTCTATTTCACCGGTTATACCCAGGATGCGCTCAAGGAAGTGGTGGAGGCCTTCGCCACCTACGCCATCATCCGTGATGAACCGCTGCCCACGCCGGAGTCGCTGTCGGTAGAACACGCCGCTTATCTCAACGGCCTGGCAGAAGCTGCGACCGAACTGCGCCGCTTCATCCTCGATATTCTGCGGCGCAAAGATGGTGACAGCGACGAGGCCGAACGGCTGCTGAGCTGGATGGACGCAATTTATGACGAATTGGTCACATTCGATTTCCCGGATGCCATCACCAGCGGCCTGCGGCGGCAGACCGATATTGTGCGCGGCGTGCTCGAGCGCACGCGCGGCGATCTGACCACCACCCTGCGCCAGGAACGCCTGCAAGAAGCCCTTCAGCGCTTCGAACGCCAGATCCAGGATAACCAGGCATAAACTTTGCGCAAAATATCACAGGCATTTATACTGAAGTTGAATTCATAGTGAGTATTTGAAATTTCATGTCCAGCGCTTTTATCAGCTTTCGCTCATCCACCAGCGGAGAGCTGGCCGAGATTATCGCCAGCGGGCTGCGCCAGCGCGGAATCACCGTGCGAATGGACGCAGATGCTGAAACGCACGGCGGCCTTCCGGCACACGCTGCCGAGGATATTCGCAGCAGTGATGTGTTGATCTGCCTGCTGACGAAAGGCACTTTCGAATCCGAGCGGGTGCAGTTGGAGGTTGAAACGGCCAACCGGGCGGATAAGCCGCTGATTCCGGTTTATCAGGAGGGCTACGAGCAGATTCCCCCGGCCCAGGCCCCGGACGAGCATGTCCGTAAGCTGTTGGAAAGCGATGGCATGATGGTCTTTGATGTGCGCAAGACACATCTGGAAGAGACCATCGAATCACTGGCGCAGATGATCAACAACCGGGTGTCATGGCTGCGCCAGAGCCCCACCATGACTCGCGATTCTTCGCAGGAAGCCGCGTTCCACGTCAACATTAAGGGGTTGGCAGGGCGTAAATTCGGCCAGTACGAACTGCGCGAGTTGATCGGCCTGGGCGGGATGGGGGCGGTCTACCGTGCAAATCAGGCCAGCCTGCGGCGCGAGGTCGCGCTTAAGCTGCTGCCGCCAGCCTTCGCCTCCGAAGCCGGATATGTCGAGCGTTTCCTGCGTGAAGCACAAACTGCCGCCGGGCTGGAACATGCCAATATCGTCCCCGTCTATGATTTTGGCAACGAAGATGGGATCAATTACGTCGTCATGCGGTTGTTGAAAGGCGGGTCGCTGGCGGAACGATTGGCTGCCAGTGAACGCGGTGATCGCCCGCTGCCTACCTTTGGCGAAACTGCTGCCGTCATCAACAAGCTGGCGGCGGCGCTCGATTATGCCCACAGCCGGGGCGTGGTCCATCGCGACATCAAAGCCAGCAATGTGATGTTCGATACGCAGAGCAACCCGTTCCTGGTCGACTTCGGTATCGCCAAAATCATGGGTGATACCACCTCACTCACCGGCACAGGCGTGTCGATGGGGACGCCATCCTATATGGCCCCGGAGCAGTGGCGCGGCGAGAGTGTCACACCGGAAACTGATCTCTATGCCTTTGGTGTGCTCACCTATGTGATGGTGACCGGGCGTATGCCGTTTGAAGCGCCCACACCCTACGCACTGATGCACAAGCATCTTCACGAAGAACCGACCCCGCCCAAAGCCTTCCGCGCGGACATCCCTGATGAGCTGAAGATCGTGCTCAACAAGGCGATGGCAAAGGCCCCGCAGGAGCGCTACGAATCAGCTCAGTCCTTTTCGTCCGCCTTCTCACAGGCGGTACATGGTGAAGCATTCGAGGCCAGCGGCTTCTTTACCATGCCGCTGGAGACTGAACAACTGCAAAACGCGGCGGACATCTCAGATGAGGAAACCCTCACCGAGAATCGACCGCCGCCGGATAAACTGAGCGAAATCCCGGCTGTCCCATTGGATATACCTGAAGCGGGCAATGACATTTTCGTCAGCTACAGTCACAAAGACATCCGCCTGATGGCGCGCGTGCGGGATACCTTAAAGCAGCAGTTCACTGTATGGACTGACGAAAACCTGACCCCTGGAACTTCCATGTGGGATCAGGCCATTGAGGAAGCACTGAAAAACTCGCGCTGCATGGTGGTCATTCTGACCCCCGACTCCTACGATTCCAGTTGGGTGCGCGACGAAATCCACTATGCCAATATCCACAAAGTGCCCATTTTCCCGCTGCTGGCGAAAGGCGACGAGGCCGCTTCCATTCCCTACACCCTCAGCGGCAAGCAGTGGGTGGATATTCGTACCAATTTCGCCCAGGGAATGCAGGCCATCAGCGACGAAATTCACCGCACCCTCAACCGCCGCGAGAGTACTGGCACCAGTCCAGTCCTGGTCCCACGCCCGATCTATCAAAATCCGCTGGTATGGGGCGCATTGGTCGTGGTAATCGCGGGCATCCTGGCGCTGGTGCTGGTGGTGCTGCCGCGCAGTGCCGAGCAAATGGCAAGCGACCAAACCTCAACTGCCGTGATGGTGGCCCAGGCCAATAGCACAGCCACCGCCGTGATGCTGGCGCAGATGGCAACTGACATCCCCACACGCACGCCTACCGATGTACCGCCAACCGATACGCCCACACCAGCCACCCCGGTTTTGATCGCGATGCGCGAGATTACCATACGGCAGGGGCCGAGTGCGCAGTATCCGTCCATTGGCACGATGGATGGCAGCGAAGCATGGTCGCTGGTCGGCATCAGCGAAGATGGCAACTGGTACCAAGTCATGCTGGAGGATGGCGCACTTGGATGGGTTTCATCGTCGCCAGCGCTGGTCAATGCGGCGGGCAATCTGCGGCTGGTGCCGGTCGCGCAGGCCCCCACCGAAACCCCTACCGATACCGCCACACCGACCAACACCCCGTCGAACACGCCAACGCCGACTGTTACTGATACAGCCACGGTGACCGATACGCCATCCGTCACGCCGACCGATACGCCAACCGCCACATTCACGCCATCAAATACGCCGACTCCGGCTACACCGGTTGCCGAGATTATTCGCGATGTCGTCATTCGCTTAGGGCCAGGTACGAGTTATCCTGAGCTGCGTATCCTGCAAAGTGGCGAGGTGATTGCGATCACCGGCATCAGTGAAGATGGCAGTTGGTATCAGGTAAAGTCGGGCAACGGTGAAATTGGATGGGTAGGTTCATCACCGGTATTGGTGGCCGCTTACGGCAACCTGAGCGGTATCCCGGTGGCACAGGCTCCCACCAACACGCCGACCGATACACCCACAGCAACCGCGACACCAACCAATACACCGACGCCTACCAGGACATTCACCCCTTCGGTCACGCCCACTCGCACGCTGCCACCGCCGCTGACTCCAACAATGACTGAAGTCGTGATCCGCAACTGCCCCGGTGCGCTGCCATCGCGTCTCATTCCGGGCGAACAGGGACAGGTACGCAACAACGATCCGCGTCCGCTCAATGTGCGCAGCGGCCCCGGCACAAGTTTCCCCCGTGTAGGGCAGGTTGCCATTAACAGCGTCTTCAACGTGATTGATGGGCCGAGCTGCGGCGAGGACTTTGCCTGGTATCGCATCATGTACGCAGGCGGCTTTGAGGGATGGATTGCCGAGGGCGACACCGAATACTTTGTCGAACCGGTCGCCAAAGGAATCAGCCCGGATGAGGGCCGCCCAACCCTGCCGCCACCAGTCCAGACCGACCGCACCCTGGCTCCGGCCTGCCAGGTCATCGTCGAGGACGAATTCGCCAACGGGCAAACCAGCAACGACTGGTTCCAGGACAGCGGCGTCCAATCCGATGTCGAAGTCATTGACGACTACTATCGGATTCACATCCAGGAAATTGACAACGAAGAAGAAGGCATCTCGTGGGGCAGCCTGCGCGGGCGTAGCTTTAGCGATGCCCGCATTGAAGCCGTGATCTCTGCCAGCACCTTCACTCAGGAGCAGGTCGCGCGCACTGGCTTGTGGCTGCGCTATCAGGATTCGACACAGTTTCTATCCTTCATGATCAGCAGCACCGGAGCCTATCGCATCGCCCGTTACCAGAGTGGATACACCAATCTCGTCGATTGGACATCCCATAGAGCTATTCGCACTGGCAACGGCGCAGTCAATACGATCCGCATCGACACGCGAGGCAGCACCTTTGATTTCTACGTCAACGGCCAGTATCTCACCAGCGTGACCGACACCACCTGGGCAGAGGGTCGCGTTGTTTTCTGGGGATCATCATTCGAAACCCCCATTGACTTCTACCTCGATTACTTCCGCGCCTGCCGCCTTTAATCCACGCCCTTGACTCATCAGGGGTGGCCGCTATAATGACATTCATCAATTGAGCGTCTTTGCCGCAGACAGCAGGTGCCGAAAGGCTTAATCTTCCTGCCGAGGTAAGGGAACAAAACACTGCCAGAAAACCAATGGCGGCCCTTACACGTGTGCGGGCCGCTTTTTTGATTGTCAGGGCTTGACCCTGAATTTTCGTGGAAAGGAGGATAAGCGCTTGGCAATCAGTAAAGAACGGAAACAAGAGCTGGTCTCCGTCTATGGTGAGATGCTCCAGCACAGCAACGGCATTATTCTCACCGAATACCGTGGCCTGACTATCGCTAAAGTCGATAACTTGCGGGCAAGACTGCGGGATGTCAACGGGGTTTACGCAGTCACCAAGAACACACTGTTCAAGATTGCGCTGCAAAACACCGATTGGCCCGTGCCGGAAGATCTGCTGGTTGGCCCTGTGGCAACTGCCTTCTCTGATGGCAATTTCCCGGGTGTCGCCAAAGCGGTGCTGGATTTCCAGAAAGAGAACGCTGACATCTTTGTCATCAAGGGCGCCGTCATGGGCGGCAACATGCTGACAACTCAACAGGTACAGGCGATCTCGGAACTGCCCTCACTGGACGAACTACGCAGCCAGCTCGCTGGGCTGCTGGTACAGCCAGCAACCGGCCTGGTCAGCGTGCTCAACGCCGCGACCAGCAGTATCGTCAACGTGCTGCATGCCTATGTACAGGAAAACAGCAGCGAAGACGGCAGCGAAGCTGCCTAGTATACCGACCAAGAACCTATACCGCCGAAGGAGCGATTACCAATGGCTGATTTGAACAAGATTGTGGATGAACTGAGCGAGCTGACCATTCTGGAAGCCGCTGAACTCAAGACCCTGCTGGAAGAAAAGTGGGGCGTGACCGCCGCCGCTGCCGCCCCCGTGATGATGGGCGCGATGCCTGCTGCCGCTGCCGCTGCCGAGCCGGAAGAAGAGAAGACCGAGTTCGACGTCGTGCTGGCTGATGTGGGTCCCAAGAAGATCAACGTCATTAAAGCCGTCCGTGGCATCACCGACCTGGGCCTGAAAGAAGCCAAGGAAATGGTCGAGAGCGCCCCGGCTACCGTGCTGGAAGGCATCAGCAAGGACGCGGCCAACGACGCCAAGGCCAAGCTGGAAGCCGAAGGCGCGAAAGTCGAAATCAAGTAGTTTATCCCCCACGAAATCGAAAGGCAGCCTGCGGGCTGCTTTTTGATTCTCGTTTACAATAGGGCTAGCGGCTTAACCTAGAGAGTAATGGTCAGTGAGAAAATTCCTCTTGTGTTGCATCTTCCTCTTTTCTGCCATCGTGGCATCCGCCCAGGTGGATGAACCCGGCGCAGAAGTGCTGAGTTATGATTCGATCGTCAGTGACGAAATCAACGCCGATGCCATTTTCGACTGGTGGTTTATCGACGCGCAGGAAGGCGACGAGATGGTCGTCGATATGCAGGGCAGCGACGGATTAGCACCGCTGCTGGGCCTGCTCGACCCAAACGGCACGCTGGTGACTCGCAGCGACGATGGCGTAGCCGATGGGTCAGTCACGCTGGATTACACCATCCCGGCAGACGGCCAGTATGTAATCGTGGCGACCCGTGCAGGCAATGAAAACGGCACCACCACCGGCAGTTATCAACTGCGGGTGCGCCGTGCCAATGGCCCGGTAACACGCGTAAATCCCTATCAGGAAGTAATTTTCCGCTGTAACGATATGCAGGTCACCAACACCGCCATACTCGAATTCTATGACGACAGTGATCAGGTAAGCGCCTATCGCATCAATGTTTATGGCGTCGGTGATTTCGTGCCGGTCATTCGGGTGGAGCTGGATAATCTGAACGTGACCGATTGTTCCAGTGATTCGCAGGCGATGGGTGGCGACAGCTATACCCTGCCGGGGCAGGACACGATAACGCTCGAAGGGGACCTGCTGGAACACGCAGCGCAGTTGACGATTACCGGCGCAAAACAGGCCGGGACAGTGCTGCTGACCATCGGCAGTCGAGATGGCGTGCCGGGGCAGTATGTCGCCGTGATCGAGGGTTTTTATATCGACCCGGCCAACGACCGCGATACCCTGCGTGTCGGCCAGGGACCGTTGGCGGCATCCGCGCCGCTGCTGGTGTATATGGTCGGCGGCAAAAACGAACGCCTCGACCCGGCGATTGCCCTCGAAGAGGAAAATGAACCGGACGACAGCCAGGCCAGCACGGCGATTGTCTGTGATGATGCCGGGCGGCGCGACTGCGATCAGGTGCCTTCGGTTGCTGGCCTCCAGGTCATGATCGGTGAGGATGTGGAAATTCAGGGCGACCGTTTCGACGCCGGGGCGTTGCTGCCTGCGGGCGACCCGTCGCTCAGACCATTGGTACTCAGCAGCTTTTCCGGCAATACCAGCGGCTCCTACAGCCTGGTCTTGATAGGCGAACTGCCGCCGCGCGAATAAGCACACTGCAAAATCAGGGATAAATATTGATGCCAAGCGCCGCTGCCAGCGCCACCAGCAGCGGCGCGATCACCAGTGCAGGCAGATAATTCGCCATGCGTGGCCGTTTGATGTCCAGCAGCACCAGCGCCAGCCCCATCAGCATCAGCCCACCCACCGCTGTCATCTCGTTAATCATCGGTTCGCTCATCACCTGCCCGGCGACACTGCCCACCAGCGCCAATCCACCTTGCAGCACCAGAATCGTGATGAGGCTGAACATCACGCCGATCCCCAGTGACGCGGCGAAAGCCATTCCAGCGAACATATCCAGCACACTTTTAATCGCCAGCTGCTGAAAGCCAATTGCCAGCCCCATCCCATCTTGCAGCGAGCCGACAAACGTCAGCGGCCCCACACAGAACACCAGGCTGGCCGTGATAAAGCCGTTGATAAAGCGCATCCGCTCGCTCATATCGTTGGTGTCGGTCTCAGAAGAGTCGGCAGAGTCTTGCTGGCGGACAAAACGGGTTTGCAGCCACCCGGCGAAATTTTCCAGATAGCGCTCGATATTGATGAGTTCGCCGACAATCGCGCCGATCGCGATGCTTAGCAGGGGGATAATGACGTTGCCGGTGGCTGAGGCATTGCTCACCCCCACAAAAAACGTGACCAGCCCCAGACCAGTCACCACCGATTCCTGTATCTTCTCTGAAAGGCGATTACCCACAAAAAGCCCAACCGTCACACCAATGGCGACGGTAATCATATTGAGGATGGTCCCACCCACGATCGTTTCCTTTGAGGCGAGTCAAAAAGCCTATTTTAACGCGTTTCTTCCTCAAACCAGCGGTTATAAATATCCTGGTACGTCCCATCTTCAATCAGCCGCAGGATCGCGCGGTTGACCGGCTCCTTATAGGGGTTCTCAGGGGCAAAGATAAAGCCATAATCGTTGCGGACGAAAATCCGCCCGGCCAGGTTGACTTTGCCCCTTCCTTCAGTCGCAGCATAATACATCAGCACCGGGGCATCGTAAATCACAGCATCCACCCGCTCATTTTCGAGCATGTTATAGGCTTGCTCAATCGACTCCGCAGCGAACGCTTCCAGGTTAATCGAATCAAGGTATTCCTGAGCGCGGGTTCCATCTATGGTCACCACACTCTTACCGTAAAGATCATTGACACTGGTGATGTCGCCGCGCAGCTCCTGAAGCGTGAAGTTGGTGGTGACCACGGCGGTAAAATGTGCGATGAGCGCCACGCCAGTAAACATCAGCACAATGGCGAAACCGCGCCCCACGCGGCCATGTGGTGTGCGGTCGCCATAACCCACAGCTACGATGGTCGCGGAGGCCCACCAGATTCCTTCCCAAACGCCTTGCAAATAACCTTTCTCAAAGTCGGGATTGATGTGTCGCTCAGCCAGCCAGACGACATGTCCGGCGATGATAATCACCCCCGCCAGAATCGCCAGCACTTCCAGCAGCCGGGGCGATGCCAGCGCCGAAAAGATGTTGAATAGGCCCAGGGTTTCACTCTTGCGGACGAGGATTTGCAGGCCGGAATTGAGAATCGGATAGGAGAAATCGAGCATAGTTTCTTCATCACTGGTGACACTGATTCCGCCCACGCCAATATCGACCCGCCCACCGCTGACCGCATTGAACAGCGCATTAGCCGATTCGAACTCGACGATGTCGTACTCAATATCTGCGGATTGCGCCAGCGCTTCCCACAGGTCAATTGCAAATCCGGTCAGCGCGTCATCCTGCTTGATGACAAACGGGGTCAGCGCATACGTTCCCACCTGAAGATGGATCGGTTCTTCCGGTGGTTCCTCCTGTGCATGGACCGGCAAGCCCAACACCAGTGCCAGAACAACACCCAGCAGGACATGGCGCATCGCATGGATGGGCATGAAAACTCCCTTTTGTGGCGACAGTATTCAAGATTTATGGTATTAGAGGTCTTGATACTCGACAAGCCTGGACCGCATGAGAGGTACTTAAGTGGGGTGATAATCGCGCCGCAGCAGGGCGAATAAACGCAGGTCCCAGAAGCGGCCTTCTTCAAAATATTGTTCGCGCTGCAAGCCTTCCGGCTGAAACCCGAGTTTTTCCAGCACCCGTGCCGAGGCGGAGTTCTCCACGGTGCAATCCGCCTCAATACGATTGAGATCCATCGCGTGAAACCCAAATTCGACCACCGCCCGCAGCGCTTCCGGCATCAGTCCCTGCCCCCAGTAGGCATGGGCCAGATCATAACCAACCGATGCCCGCCGGTCGTGCCGATTCCAGTAATTGTAACCGCACATGCCCACCACCGTGTGATCATCACCGCGCAGCACCAGCCCCCAGCGGAGTTCTTTCTGCTCTTCGTAGCCATCCTGTATCGAGTGGATGAGCCGCAGCGCCTGCTCGACACGGCGGTAAGGCGCGCCTGTGTTGTAATGCGTCACCCGGTAATCACTGCGAATGCGATAAACACTGATCGTATCCTCAGGGACCAGTTGACGCAGGATCAGGCGCTCGGTTTCCAGAACCGGAAACTCACAAAAATCAAATTTCGTCATCATCCCTGCCGTGTGGTGCGGGTCGTGATCGGCGAAAGTCCAAGCTTCACTGGTCCTGATTTTCGTTCAGAAACCACTCAAATTCAAGCCACCAGGGTGTCGGCAGCATTTCATCACATTTAGGCTCATGGTTCGGAGATTCAGCGGACACAGCCTCGCCAACATAAGCGTGCCATGCATCAAGCGGGATTTGCACAACAGGATTGCCATGCGCATCAGTGGTGTGATGGATTTGCTGTTTAAGCTGGTTGAGGCTCACTGCGATTGCCCTCCCGTATATGGCATTAGCGCAAACGTCGATCTTTGTCACCACTGCCGAGGGTACGGCGGGCGCGTTCGGGATCAACCGTAAAGCCGCGCTGGACGGCGGCGTAGAAATCTTCGTCGTAGTTGCGTGGCTTAATCACCACCGGCATCGGCACCGCATGACCCATGATAATCGCCTGCTGCTTGGTATCCAGCCGCGCCAGCACCTCGCGCAGCCCTGCCGCCCCGCTGATGCCATTGAGCACCGCGTTGATGTCGCGCTCGTTATCCAGCAGCGCCGTCACCCGCGTGCCGATCTGGCTCATCACTTCCTCGTCAATTGCGCTCGGACGCTGGTCGACCACCAGCAGCGTGACATTGTATTTGCGCATCTCGCGCGCGATATTGCCGAAGGTCGTCTGGTTGGCGATCTTCGGGTCGAGGAACTTGTGCGCTTCCTCGATGGTGATGAGCAGTTGCGGCGGCTCGAAGGCTTTATCGCCCAACGCCCGCTCCACCCGTTCGATATACGATTCGTGGATGCGGCGGGTGAGGTAATTCGCCACCAGCATGTAGGCTTCCAGCGAATTGCCATAACGCCCGAACTCCAGCACCACACTCTTCTGCTGCTCGACCAGGATGTCGATAATCTGCTTGACGCTATCCGCCGGGCTTTCCGGGGCCAGGAATTCCCAGCGCTGAAAACGCTCGACACGCCGCTGCACCGCGATCAAGGTGCCTTCAGCGGTCGGCGTGTTTTCGGTGATGTCCTCCACATCCATCGGATCGCCTTTGATCAGGCGGCGGATCCAGCCCTTGCCCCAGCGTTTATGCAGCGTGTGGATACAGTCGATCATCGCGTCGGAAAAACTCATCGTCACGCGCAGTTGTTCCAGGTCCTGCGGCTCGATCTCGTCGTAACCGAGCTTGACCTCAAAGTCGTACTTGGCTTTGCGGCGGCGCGACGATTCCGCATCCAGCGTGAGGATCACCACGCGGTTATCAAAGAGCTGCTTCAGCCCCTTGACGCTGTAACCATTTTCACTGGTGACTTCCCAGCCGTAATCGTTGTGCATATCGAAAATCAGGCTCACGCCGATGCCGCGCGAGATCGTCCCCGCCAGCAGCACACGCGTGAGAAAGCTCTTGCCGGTACCACTCTTGCCGAACACGCCGACCGAGCGCTCCACCAGCCGCCGCAGGTCGAGGTTGATCTGCGTATTTTCCAGCTCCAGCGGCGCGCCGACATTGAAATGCTGCGCGTCCTCCTTGCCGAACACATCATTCACATCTTCGTCGGTGGCGTTGAACACCGGCATAAAATGACTCGGGATCGATTTCACTGGCTTGGGCTTGCCATCATCAAGCGAGAGCATCGGCACGACATGCACCGTGCCATAAGCTGTGGTGCCGCTGTAAACCGCATTGAGGAATGGGTCGCTGATGTCAGGGGGATCGTTCTGGATAGAGGGGTTGGTGTTATCGAGCACGATGTCGTTAATCATGCAGAAGAAGCGCTTGTTTTTGCCGTGAACCACCACGTAACGTCCCACCGCCAGTTCTTCGACCGTCTGCCCGCGATCCAGCTTGACCACCAGACCCTTGCTCAACGAACCGCCGACCACGATTCCCAGCCGCTGATCCATCACATAAGCCAGTGGGTCGCGCGGGAACCACTGTTCCAGATTTTCCGTGCCGTTGGGATAAGTGGTCATTATCTATGCTCCATCAAACGTCAAATCCAAGCTCAATTATAGAACAAAAGTTCTAGAAAGTCTATGGGTTGCAAACCTAAAAAACCATACTGCTGCCAGTTTTACGCGATCGTCGAATACCCTAGTTTATTGATAATCTTGATCATCGCCAGTTCGTATTCTTCAGCCCTCTCAGGAAATACTGTCGCCCCATTATTGGTGTTTAGTCGTGCCAGGAGCGGTTCGATCTCCGCACGTTGCTCGTGTAGTTCATCGGGCAACTCACTGCCAAAGTTATATTCATTATGACAGACAGGGATAATAACACAGTTCCCCTTATCCGCTTCTTCGAGCGCCCACCAGATTTCCCGCCTTACATATTCAGAACCAAGCGTTTTGGGGCCGAGCAAACAGATAAAATAGTGGCACTGACGAACTTTTTCCTCAAGCTCCGAGTGCCACTTATCTCCTGGTTCCAACAGTTTGTCGATAAATACTTGAATATTGCGATCAATAAGCTTTAACCGCGCCTCGATTAACAAGCCTAATGCGCTGCTCTCATTACGTTTGTAGGAGATGAATATAGATGGTGGGGTAAGAGGTCTTTCTAAAAGTGCAAAGGCTTTAGAAGTTAAAAAGAAATCTCTACCTGGCAATGAGAGTGGGCTCTGAACGGTTGATCCCTGAAATTTAGGAGGCGGGTCATCTGTAGCTAAATAGCCAAAAGAAATTAACGTGCTCAATGGGGGCTGTTTGTTCTCCCACTTTGTTGTCTTAAGTTTAAAGAAAGGGTCTGTCTGACCACCAACACGCTTGACTTCTGCCTTCCAATTTTCTTCGTTGCCATTTGAGTTTACAAAAAATTTTGAACCCCATAATCCTACCGCTACACCATAGGCGAGATCACGCGCAAAGGCATGTATTCTTTCTAGATAATCGTCCGGGGCAGATTGCTCAAACGGATTTTCCATCAATCCTCCTTGCTCATCACCGCTCATTGCCGCGCTTGAAATTCCCCGTGACCTTTGCCATCACCAACTGCGCGTCCCGATCATCCAGACCTTCCACCTGCTTGAGGAATTTCTGCGCCTTCTCGCCCTTCAGCGTCATCACCAGCTTGCCATACCAGTAGATCAACACCTTGCCGGATTTAGTGGCATTGTAGGTAAAGACGTCCTCCGCAAAGCGGTTGTGCTTGTCGATCTCCGCCATCAGCGCTTGTCCCATTCCCACAGGCCCCACTTCACCGCGTCATCCAGCCGGTGCCCGGTCTGCGCCAAAATCACACCGATTTCGCCGTGATGATACCCCTCGTGTGCCACCAGATACCCCATGAAGGCCGCTGGTGAGCGTTTGAACCCCTTGACCTTGCCCGCCTCCACCGCCTCCACCAGCATCAGGCCCACCGCCTGTGCCGAGTCTTCCAGCGCGGCTTTGAGTACCGCCGCATCTTCGGCCTGTTCTTTCGGCACGCGGCTGAGTCCCTGAGTCAAATTCTTATAGCCTTCCATCCACGCCAGCCGGTTGGCATGTAAATGCGCGAAATGCTGGCCCACGCTCCACGCACGCGGGGTCAGTTTGGCTGTCAGCGCGTCCGGCGGCAGGCCATCCAGTAGAAACAGAGTCACGCGGCTGGCAATTTCCCACGGTTCAACCACCGCCTGCGTCAGCGTTTGAGAGGTGTCCATTCGCTTTTTGCCTCCAGTGCAGGCTAGACGGCATTCTCAGGATCAAACAACGCCATGCGGTAGGGGTAGATCTCAGCGCGCATGACCTTCTTTTTCACCGCCGGGTCATTATGAGCCAGTTCCCATGCGGCTTCTTCTGACTCCGCGTTAAACACGGCGATCCCAAAGCTGCTGTAATCAGTGTTCAGGGTGCGCCCTGCCAGCAGCAGCACCCCTTCTTCCATCAGGCGCTGCAAATAAGCGAAATGCTCGCTCACAATCGCCGCTTCCTCCGGGGTGCCACCATCGGTCAGCATCTGCGGGCGAAACGGCTGGATACGATAAAGCCATTGTTGGGTGCTGCTCATGTGTCCTCCTGTCAGGATAGGTCGCGCTATTGCGGCAGCGCAGGCCGGATCAATCCCAGGATGTGGGACAGGCGCTTGAGATCGTTATTCAGCAGGCGCGAGATATGTCGTCCGCAGCCCACCGAGAACTCGTAACGCTCATCTTCAGGATAGGCCCATGAGGCATAACGCAACGCTGCCGCCAGCAAATCGTCCGATGGCACATCCGAGGCGTTAATCACCAGCCGAAAGTAATCGCACGATTGCGTGAAGTAGTAGACTTCTTCCGCTGTACAGGGAATCACATCGGACAGGCTCATCGGCGG